>JALYLK010000174.1 GCA_030774275.1 Actinomycetota bacterium | reverse complement strand
CGGCGAAGTGGGGATCCTGGGAGCTGGAGGCCGCGCTAGTACCGTCCCAGTACGTGCAGGCGGTCGAGCGGGCGGGCGGGCGACCACTGCTCGTGCCACCGAGCGAGGACGGCCTCGAAGAGACGCTCGAGGCCCTCGACGGCTTGGTTTTCTCCGGCGGGTCGGACCTCGCGCCCGAGACGTATGGGCAGGAGGCCCACGCCGAGACCTCCGGGATCGTCCGCGACCGCGATGAGGCGGAGCTGGCGTTACTCGCGGCTGCGCTCGAGCGCGACATGCCGGTGCTGGCGATCTGCCGCGGCAGCCAGGCGCTCAACGTCGTGCTCGGCGGCGATCTCGTTCAGCACCTGCCGGACGTGGTCGGCGACGAGAAGCACATGCACACGCCTGGGATGTTCGCCGAACACGACGTCGAGGTCGAGCCGGGTACCCGGATCGGCGAGCTTCTGGGCGGCAGTGCGCCGGTAAAGTCGCATCATCACCAGGGCTTTGGCCGGCTCGGAACGGGGCTCATCACAGCCGCCCACTCCGATGACGGAACGATCGAGGCGGTCGAGGATCCCTCGCGCAGGTTTGCTCTCGGCGTGCTTTGGCATCCCGAGGCCGGGGAAGACCTGAGGCTGTTCGAGGAGCTCGTGCGCGAGGCTCTCGAGTATCGCGCTACCCGTCCGCCGCGGGGCCCTGCGGCGGTTCGTAGGGCCTAGGCGAGACCACCGGAGCCTGGCCTCGAGCCGCCTGCGTGTTTCAATAGCGCGATGTCCCTGACCGTGCTCAACCCAGCAACCGAGGAACCGGTCGCCGAACTGTACGAGGCCGGTATCGACGAGGCTGATGCGGCCGTAGCCGCCGCCCATGAAGCGTTCCCGGGATGGGCCGCAGTGCCGCCCTCGCAGCGGGCTCGAATGCTGCGCGGACTTGCATCGATCGTGGAGGACCACGCCGAAGAGCTCTCGTTGCTCGAGACGCGGAATGTCGGCAAGCCGATCTCTGATTCGCGCGGTGAGGTGGCAATGGTCGCCGAGGTCTTCCATTTCTATTCAGGCGCCGTCGACAAGCACTACGGCGAGACGATTCCGGTCGCGGGGGGCGTCGACATGACTTTCCGCGAGCCGCTCGGCGTCGTTGGCTTGATCGTGCCGTGGAACTTCCCGATTGCCATCTCGTCCTGGAAGCTCGGGCCTGCACTGGCAAGTGGAAACACGGTTGTTCTGAAACCAGCGGAGCTGACGCCGCTGACAGCGCTGAGACTCGCCGAGCTGGCGCTCGAGGCCGGGATTCCTGAGGGTGTGCTCAACGTGGTCGTCGGGCCAGGCTCGGTGGTCGGGCGGCGCCTCGTCGAGCACCCCGACGTGGCGAAGATCGGTTTCACCGGATCGACTGAGGTCGGGCGCGGGGTCATGGCGGGCGCGGCGGCAACGATCAAGCGCGTGACGCTCGAGCTCGGGGGCAAGTCGGCGAATGTGGTCTTTGCCGATGCAAATCTCGAGCGGGCGGCGTCGGCCGCGCCCTCCGCGGTTTTCGGAAACGCGGGCCAGGATTGCTGCGCCCGCTCGCGGATCCTCGTCGAGCGCTCGGTCTACGACGCGTTCCTGGAACTCCTGGTCGGTGCGACGAAAACCGTGAAGGTCGGAAATCCCGAGGACGACGCGACCGAGATGGGCCCGCTGATCTCGGCCGACCAGCGCGAGCGAGTGTCGTCCTACGTCGACGGAGGAAACGTTGTCTATCGCGGAAGCACACCCGAAGGCAGCGGTTTCTGGTTCCCGTGCACGCTCGTGGAGGCTTCGAACGAAGATCGCGTCGCGCGGGAGGAGGTCTTCGGCCCGGTCGCCGCGGTGATCCCTTTCGAGAACGAGACCGAAGCCATCCGGATTGCGAACGACACGCCTTACGGGCTGTCGGGATCGATCTGGACCGAGAACGGCGCGCGCGCCCTCCGGGTCGCGCGGGCGCTCGAGACAGGCGTGGTCTCTGTCAATTCGAATACCTCAGTCCGGGTCTCGACCCCCTTCGGCGGGTTCAAGCAGTCCGGGTTCGGCCGGGAGCTCGGAATGCACGCGCTCGACGGGTACTCCGAGCTCAAGAACCTGTACATCGCGACGGACCAGTAGCGTGGGACGGCTCGACGGCAAGGTGGCGGTGATCACAGGCGCCGCGAGCGGCATCGGACGTGAGGCCGCCCTCCTATTCTCGGCAGAGGGTGCAAGCGTCTGCGTCGCCGACGTCAGCGCCGAGCAAGGAGAACGAACCGCGGCGGAGTGTCGCGACGCGTTCTTCCAGCAAGTTGACGTTGCGGACTCGGCGAGCGTCGAGGCGATGTGCGCCGCCGCCCGGGATCGCTTCGGCGGGATCGACGTCCTCTACAACAACGCAGGGATCTCGCCCGAAGACGACACTTCGATTCTCGAAACGGATGAGGCGGCCTGGCAGCGCGTTCAGGACGTCAACCTCAAGGGGGTGTTTCTGTGCTGCAAGCACGGGATCCCGTACCTGCTCGAACGCGGCGGCGGCTCGGTGATCAACGTCGCGTCGTTCGTAGCGGTCCTGGGCGCTGCGACGTCCCAGATCTCGTACACGGCCTCGAAGGGCGGCGTGTTGGCGCTGAGCCGTGAGCTCGCTGTCCAGTTCGCGCGGCGAGGCGTGCGCGTGAACGCCCTCTGTCCGGGGCCGGTCGAGACGCCTTTGCTCCTGCGGATCTTCGGCGATGATCCGGGCGCCTACGAGCGGCGCCGGGTCCACCTGCCGATGGGTCGGCTCGCGA
>JALYLK010000173.1 GCA_030774275.1 Actinomycetota bacterium | reverse complement strand
CACCCGGCATCCAGGGGATCATCAACCGGGCGAACGACACGTTGACCGGAACCCAGGCGACGCTTGCGGGCGTTCCCGCGGTCGACCGCGACTTCGTGCACGCCGTCTACGGCAACTTCCCCTACGTACTCGCGTTCGTGCTCGTTCTCACCCTGATTCTGCTCGCACGGGCCTTCAGGTCGATCGTGCTGCCGATCAAGGCTGTCCTGCTGAACCTCGTCTCGCTCGCCGCGGCGTTCGGAATCGTGGTCTTCATCTTCCAGGAGGGGCATGGTTCCTCGCTTTGGAACATCACCGCCACGCAGGCGATCACGGCGTGGATTCCGCTGATGATCTTCGCGTTCCTGTTCGGCCTCTCGATGGACTACGAGGTCTTCATGCTCTCCCGCATGCGCGAGGCCTACGACGAGACGGGCTCCACCAACAGGGCGATCGAACTCGGGCTCGCCCGCACCGGCAAGCTGGTCACGAGCGCCGCGCTGATCCTCATGTTCGCGTTCCTCGTGCTCTCTTCGAGCCCGGGCTTCGAGATCAAGGAGTTCGCGATCGGGCTTGCAGCCGGGATCATCTTCGACGCCACTGTGATCCGCGCCTTGCTCGTTCCGGCGTTGATGCGGCTGCTTGGGGATGCGAACTGGTGGATGCCCAACTGGACACGCAGGGCGCTCTTCATCCGTCGCCGCGAATCACTCCCGGAGGCTGCGACCGACAGCGCATAACACTGTGCCTCGGTCTCACCGCGGCCGCTCCCTGACGACCTCGGCGGCAGGTTTGTCGTCGCGCATCCCGAGAAAGCGCGGCTGGCGGAGGCGGCCCTCGTTCGTCCACTCGGCGAAGCCGATCTGGGCGACAAGCTCGGGCCGCGTCCAGTGCGTGCCTCGCGGGACCGGTCGCGCGTCCACGAACGGTGACTCGCCTGCGCGCAGCTTCCGCAGCCGGGCGCCGAGCTCACGGAGTGTTGGCGCCGTAAAGCCGGTGCCGACCTTGCCGGCGTACCGAAGCCGGGCGTCCTCGAAGTAGCCGACGAGGAGGGCTCCGAAGTCCGTCCGGCTGCCGGCGGGATCGGTGTAACCGCCGATCACGAGCTCCTGCGCCCAGGCACACTTGAGCTTCAACCAATCCCTCGAGCGACCTCGTCCGTAGGGCGCGTCCGCGCGCTTGGCGATCAGGCCTTCCCAGCCGGCTCGGCAGGCCTCGGCGAACCGCTGCTCGGAGTCTCCGCGCCAGGCCTCACTCAGCTGAATTGCCGCGCTCGGCCGGACGGCCTTTGTCAATCGGAGACGTCGGTCGAGGAGCGCGCTACCGGTGAGATCATCGCCGTCGACGGCGAGGAGGTCGAAGACGCAGAAGACCACCGGGTACGCCGCCACCCGCTCGGGTGAAGGCTGGCTGACGCCCAAGCGCTGCTGGAGCCGGCTGAAAGACGTCTGCTCGCCGTCGTATGCGACCACCTCGCCGTCGAGTAAGAGCTCGCGCGCCGCCTGGGCCGCCACTGCGGCACGGACCTCCGGGTAGGTCCCGGTCAGATCCTTCCCGGTGCGCGACTCGAGCCGGACGTCGCCGCCGGCCTTGCGAGCCACACAGCGCTCGCCGTCGAATTTGCGCTCCAGGAGCCAGTCGTCACCGAAGTCGCGACGGTCGGTCAGTGTCGCCAGCATCAGCGGGAGCGGCACGTCGACATCATCGCGACGTCGCTGGAGGTTCGCAAAGCGAGCCAGGCTTGGGTGGGGCTGCTCCCGCCGAGCCTGCGGCAACTCGTGCGGGGCCTAGGGAGAGCCCGGCCACAGACGCCGAGCGGGGTACGACTCGGTCGCCTGCGAGCAGCCCTGGCGGATGCTCGCCGTTGCCTGAGGCGACGTCATGACACGGCCGGGTCAAGTTGCAACTGGAACCCGCCGCCGAATCGGCGGAGAATCGACTGGATGGCCCGAAAGCGCTCGTCGATCGACCTGACCGACACGCTCCGGAAGGTGAAGGTTCCGAGCTTCATTGCCGCGAGCGACGGGACGATCACGTGGGGCAATGACGCTGCGAAGACCATGTTTGGAGATCTCAGTGGGCAGCCCTTCACGATGGTGGTTGCGCCGGAGTACGCTCAGATGGTCCAGCGCCAGCTCGAACGAAAGCTCCGGGGCGTGGCGGTGACCGACTACGAGGTCGACGTGTTCACGGCGGACGGTCGCCGCCGGCGAGCCGAGATCAGCTCGGTGCCGATCGAGGACGGCGACGACTGCCACGCGGTCTTTGGTGTCGTCCTGCCGGGAAAGCCCCGCGACCCCATGCCCGACGCGCCCATCCTCACGTCTCGACAGAACCAGGTGCTGCGGCTGCTCGGGGAAGGCGCATCGACCGAGCAGATCGCCGCGATGCTCCATGTGAGCAAGGAGACGGTTCGCAACCACATCCGGCACATCCTGCGTGCACTCGGTGCGCATTCGCGCCTCGAGGCCGTCGCGCTTGCACATCGACAGGGGCTGCTGCGTGAGGACTAATGGCGATTTTTCCGCAGACGATCAGCCGGGGAACCGATGCGGCGACCGCACTGAATCGGTGATGCTGTCGAGGTGAGTACCAGCGCGATCCTGGTCCTCCTCGGCGCCTTCCTCGCGAGCGCGGTCGAGTTCGTCGAGGCGCTGACGATCGTCCTCGGGGTGGGAATCGTCCGCGGCTGGCGTTCGACCCTGATCGGCGTAGCGTCCGCGACGATCGTTCTCGCGGTTCTCATTGCTGCACTCGGCCCGGCGCTCAGCGTCATTCCGATCGGCACCCTGCGCCTGATCGTCGGCGCGTTGCTGCTGGCGTTCGGCCTGCAGTGGCTGCGCAAGGCGATCCTCCGCTCGAGCGGGTACAAGCCCCTTCACGACGAGGACGCGGCTTTCCGCCGGCAGCGCGAGGAGGCCGCGCGAGCAGGAGACGAGCAGCGCGCCGGGCTCGACTGGTACTCGTTCACGGTCTCGTTCAAGGGCGTCTTGCTGGAAGGGCTGGAGGTCGTCTTCATCGTGATCTCGTTCGGCAGCGCGCAGGGACGGCTCGGGCTTGCCGCGGCCGGCGCCGCGGCCGCACTCGCGCTCGTCGTGGTCGCAGGAGTGCTCGCGCGCGGGCCGCTCGAGCGCGTGCCCGAGAACACGATCAAGTTCGCGGTGGGTCTTCTGCTGACGAGCTTCGGCTGCTTCTGGGGCGCCGAGGGCGCCGGAGTCCATTGGCCCGGAGACGAGGTCTCCCTGCTCGGCGTGGTCGCGTTCATCGGGGCCATCTCGTTCGTGCTTGTCAGGTTGCTCCGCCGCCAGCGTCTCGCACTCGTTCCGGCAGAGGCCAAGGCGTGAAGTACCTCCGGTCGTTCGCACTCTTCTGGTGGAACTTCATCGTCGGGGACGACTGGCGTGTCGCGGCAGGACTCGCGGTCGCGCTCGGGCTCACCTCGCTTCTCACCCACCAGGGCGTCAACGCGTGGTGGCTCCTCCCGATCGCAATCGCGCTGCTACTCGCCGGCTCGCTCTGGCGCGAGACCCACCGAAGTTCCTAGCACTAAGAGCCCCTTTCACAATGGAGCACTGAGCCGCCGGGCCGCGCTGGACGGCCCCTGGCCGCGTCCTCGGTCGCGCCCGTATCTCCTGATACGGGCACTCCCTGCGTCCTTGCCAGGAACCGACCATCGCACCCCGGCGACGAGGCCCCATTATGAAAGAGGCTCTAAGACGAGGCCTCGACCTTGCCTGCGGCGGCCGCCTTCGCCGAACCGCGCGCGTTCTGCGCGATGAAGTCCTCAACTAGCTCGCGCGCCGCATCATCCGTGTACTGAACCGGCGGAGACTTCATCAGGTACGCCGATGGGCCCTCGAGCGTGCCCTTGATGCCCTTGTTCAGGGCGAGCTTCGCGAGGCGAACCGCGTCGATGACAACCCCGGCCGAGTTCGGCGAGTCCCACACCTCGATCTTGAGCTCCGCGTTCAACGGTACGTCGCCAAAGGCTGTGCCCTCGAGCCGGATGTAGGCCCACTTCCGGTCCTCGAGCCACGGAACGTGGTCTGAGGGGCCGACGTGGATGTTCTTGTCCTCGATCTCGTACGGAACCGTGGACTGGATCGAGTAGGTCTTCGAGATCTTCTTCGACTCGAGCCGCTCCCGCTCCAGCATGTTCAGGAAGTCCGAGTTTCCTCCGAAGTTGAGCTGGAACGTGCGGTCGACCTTGACGCCGCGGTCGCGGAAGATGCCCATCAGCACCCGGTGCGTGATCGTCGCGCCGACCTGAGACTTGATGTCGTCGCCGATGATCGGGACGCCGGCCTTCTTGAAGCGGTCGCTCCAGTACTTCTCGCGTCCGATGAAGACCGGCATGCAGTTCACCATCGCGCAGCCGGCGTTCAGGATCTGCTCCGTGTACCACTTCGTTGCTTCCTCGGAGCCGACCGGCAGGTAGTTGACGACCACGTCGGTGCCCGTCTCCTTGAGGATCCCGGTCACGTCGGCGGTCGAGCCCTTGGCCTTCGTGACCTTCTCGCCGAGGTACTTGCCGAGCCCGTCGTGGGTCATTCCACGCGAGACGGTGATTCCGGTCTTCGGCACATCCGAGAACTTGATCGTGTTGTTCGGGTAGGCCCAGATCGCCTCGCCGAGGTCCTTGCCGACTTTGCCCTCGACCACGTCGAAGGCAGCGGTGAACTCGACGTCGCGGACGTGGTAGCCGCCGAGGTCGACGTGCATCAGGCCGGGCACGAATTCGTCGGGTTTGGCGTCCTTGTAGTACTCGATGCCCTGCACGAGGGAGCTCGCGCAGTTGCCGACGCCGATGATTGCGACGCGCACCTTGTCTTTGGAGCGCGCAGCCTTACCGTTGGATGAAGCCATCTGTTTCCTTTCGCAGTTGTTTGCGGACGGACAGGATTCTCTGGAGAACGGTCAGCCAGGCGGTCACCGCGAGCAGGTAGATGAACCACTGCAAGGGGACGCCGAGGGGCGCGAGGATGAGGCCGCTCGAGATCACGGCCACGCGCTCGGCGCGACTGCCGATCCCGATGTCGCCCTTGAGTCCGATCAGCTCGGCCTTCGCGCGGGCGTAAGAGACGAGGAACGAGCCCGCGACCGCAGCGACGCAGAACACGACGGCGATGTCGTCGCCCGCGCGCGCGAAGACCAGCGCGATCGCAGCGAGCACGAAGCCCTCGCTGACCCGGTCCGAGAGCGAATCGAGAAACGCGCCGAACGGCGTCGCCTTGTTGCTCTGTCTGGCGAGCGCCCCGTCGAGGACGTCGA
>JALYLK010000172.1 GCA_030774275.1 Actinomycetota bacterium | reverse complement strand
ACGTTCTCCACCGAGCATTCAGAGCAATGAGCACGCGCCGAAACGAGCTGACCCGGCAGGCGGCGCGGCTATTCGCCGAGAAGGGTTACCACGGCACCTCGATCGGCGATCTCGCCGAGGCGATGGGCGTGCAAAAGGGCTCGCTCTACGCACACATCAGCTCGAAGCAGGATCTCCTCTACGAGACGATGGCCGAAGGCGCGCGTGCATTTCACGCGGGGCTCGACGCGATTCCGGACGAGGCGCCGGCGACGGAGAAGATCCGGCTGGCGTTGCGCTCGCACCTACGAGTGGTCGCCGGCCAGCTCGACGTCGCCACGGTCTTCGTGCAGGAGTGGCGGTACCTCGAGGGTGAGCGCCGCGACGAGATCGTCTCCGAGCGGCGCCGCTACGAGGAGCGGATCCGCGGCTTCTTCCGCGAAGGCCGCGACCTGGGCGAATTGCGCACGGATCTCGACGAGGCGACCGCCGCGCTGCTCGTGCTCTCGGCCGCGAACTGGGCCTACACGTGGCTCCAGTCCGGGCGGGACACGGACGAGCTCGCCGACCGGTTTTACGCTCTGCTCCTCGACGGGATGCGCGGTTATGCGACGCCTCCTAGCGTTGATTGATTCGTCAGTCAATTTCTGACGGCAATCTTCTCGCAATTTGTGTTTGAAACTCGCGATATCACGGGTAGATATGCGCGGTTAACTCAATGTGCGCGTAACCCGGGGAGGCCAGGTGAAGCACCGTCGTACGCTCTTCGCCCTCGCGGCCGTCGCAGGCGCCGCCGTCCTGATGCTCGGCGGCTCGGCGACCGCGGCGGGACAAGGAAGCTTCTCGGGCACGGTCACGCCCACGAGTTGCGGCCCCATGCAGGACGTGCAGGTGGTGCAAGGAGACACCGCCATCGACGCCGTCGCCGCCGAGTACGTCTCCGCGAACGACATCACCCTTGATCTCTACAGCCCGAGCGGCCAGCTGCTGAAGCACGGCGACACGCTGACCAGCCCGGAGAGCGTCCATTACTCGGTCGAGAACATGCAGCCTGGCACCTACCACCTGCAGGTCTGCCCGTTCCAGGGCGGCCTGGTCAGCCAACCGTACGACTACACCGGCTCCTACGCCGTTTCGAACGGCCCGGTCGTCCCGACTCCCGTCTCGATCCCCGGCAGCGAGATCGGCCCACCGTCGATCAAGCGCGTCACGGGCAAGCTCCGGTTCGGTCCGGCCACCGTTGTCGACCCACAGCTGACCGAGGGCGAGCCGCTGAACTGGTTCGACAAGAGCGGCAACTACTGGGAGTCCGGGCCCTGGGGCACGACCACGCAGAATTCATTCGTCCACCGCTCGACGGACGGCGGGCTCGAGTTCCACATCGACAGCCCGGCCGGCCTCCGGCCCGACCCCGGCCCCGGCGGCGGTGACACCGACATCGTGACGGACGACCAGGGCTACGCCTATTTCGTCGACCTCGAGTCACTGGTCAATCTCGGCACCTCGGTCTCGAACGACAACGGCAACAACTGGCGCAAGAACCCGGCCGCCGTAGAGAACACGACGGTCGACCGGCAGTGGTACGCGATCGACAACGGGCCGACCGCCTCTGCAGCCGACAACACGCTGTTTCTCGCCTTCCACCAGACCGCGGTCGGGACGTTCATCTACTCGAGCCCGGGCTCGACCGGTCCGACTGACCCCGTGGGAGGGCTCGTCTGGCAGAACTCGGCGGCCAATGCACCGCATCCGATCGCCGACGACGCGACCTGCGCCCAACCCCGGTTCGATCCCGTCAACCGCAATCTCTATTACGCCTGCAACGAAGGGACGCACGTCCGGATGACGATCGGTCACGTCGCCCCAGGTCAGCGGACGGGCATCGTCTACCGCAACGTCGCCCTACCGACCTCCCCCGGCGGCGGCGGTCCGGGCCACCTCTTCCCGGCAATGGCCGTCGACAAGGCCGGCACCGTCTACACGGCCTGGATCGACACGAACGACAACAACGTCTACTACTCGTACTCGTCCGACCAGGGGACGACCTGGAGCTCGCCGGTGCAGGTGAACTCGGCCCCGGCGGTCACGAACGAGTTCATCTGGGCGCAGGCCGGCGCGGCCGGCAATCTCGCGCTCGTCTGGTACGGAACGGACGCGGCCGGACAGCCCGACAGCTTCCCGAACTGGGCCAGCGACCCGCAGGGAGCGACGTCGGTCAAGTGGTGGGGCTACACGGGCGTGATCACGAAGGCGAGCTCGGCCTCGGCGACGATCGCGCAGCAGCGCTTCACGGAGAAACCGATGCACTACGGCCAGATCTGCAACCAGGGGATCGGCTGCACCGTTTCGGGGGGCGACCGTACGATGGCCGACTTCCTCGGTTTCAACCTCGACAAGAGCGGGGCGCTTCGGGTCGTCTACAACGACACGACGAACCAGGACCACGGCGCGAGCCTCTTCGAGGCGCGGCAGCTCACCGGCAAGTCGATTCTGGGCGAAAACGTCACAGGCGCGACGATTATGAGCAATCCGGTCGCCGATCCGACCGGCGACGCGCAGTGGCCGCACTACAGCCCGACCGGAGCCGGGGCGAACGAGCCGCAGTTCGACTTCACAGGCCTGCAAGTCGGCCAGCCGAGCGCGGGCACGTTACGGGTGCGGATGTCGCTGTCGAACCTGGCGCAGCTGACCCCGCCGCCCGGCAAGACGACGTCGTTCTGGCTGACCCGCTTCCAGGCGCTCTCGACCGGCAACGGCGGCGCGGAGGCCTACCGGATCTTCTACGTCGGCGCCCAGTCGACGGCCGGGCTCACCCCGAGCTTCTTCGCCGGCTCGACCACCTGCACCGACACGACGCCGCAGAACTGCAAGGTCGTCAACTACCCGGCCCAGCAGCAGATCACGGGCCACGTCTGTGGCAACACGCTCGTCGCCGACGTGCCGCTCTCCGGGTTCGGCGCTCCTGTCAGCGGGCCACTGCTCTACAACGTCACGGCAGTCGCGGGAGGCCGGAACGCCGACAACGACCTCTACTCGGACGTCGATCTGACCCGCTCGTTCGACTACGTGCTCGGCAGCTCGACCGGCGGCTCCAGCTGCTGAGCACGCAACAGGGCTGAGGGACCGGCTCCGTCCGGTCCCTCAGCTCTCCACGCGCTCGCTGCTGCGGACCTTCGCGAGCCAACGGGCCATCACAGCGTTCTTCCTTGCACTCAGCAGCTGGCTGCGGATCGCCGGAGCGACCCGCGCGAACGGGGCCCCGCCGTAGAGAGCGCGATGCTCGCGGTAGTAGCCCCGAACATCACCCGGCCGGACGAACACGCCGGCCGTGAGCTTGCGAAACACGCCCTCCGTGATCAGCTGGTTGCGCGCGGTGGCGCGCAGGAACGCGGCCTCGGCCTCGACCCGGATGTCGCCGCCCTCGTTCTCGGCCGTTGGGGCGGTGAGCCGCGCGTCGACCTGAGCGTCGGTGACGCGAACGCCGATTCGCGCCGCCGCGGCCTCGATCGAGGCGCGGTCGACGAGTAGGCCCAGAGCGAGCTTCTCGACTTGCTTGTATCCCTTCGTTCCCTTGGTCGGGAATGGCTTGCCTTCCCGGTCGGCCTCCTCGTGAAAATGCTCGACCGTCAGCTCGAGCTCGTTTGCGCCGATCTCGTGTCCGGAGACCGTCGCGACCGGCTTGTCGCTGCCGCCGCGGCTCTTGACCACGGTGACGACTGCGACCGCGACGATCGCGACCGCAACGACCGAGGCGACAACCGCAATGCGTCTCACAGCGCCGCATCGTGCCCCAACCGCCGAAGAGACGCCGCGTGGCATCCTCGCAGCCATGGAGTATGCGGCCCTGATCGTCAACCCGTTCGCGAGCGGCGTCACCGAGGACCGGCTTGCTGCCGTCGAACGCGAGTTGCGCCGCAGCGTCGAGCTGACGGTGCAGTTGACCAAGCGCCCCCTGCATGCCACCGAGCTCGCGCGCGGGCTCGGGGGTGTCGACGGCGTTTTCGTCTTCGGCGGCGACGGGCTGCTCAACGAGGTGCTGAACGGGCTTGGCCCAGATGCTGTCGTGGGCGTGCTTCCCGGCGGAGGGACGAACGTGGTCGCGCGTGCCCTCGGGGTGCCCCCGGAGCCCGCCGCCGCGGCGCAGCGTCTCCTTTCGGCGGCTCCGCGCCGGATCTCGCTCGGTCGCGCCAACGGCCGGCGATTCGCCTTCGCGGCGGGGATCGGCTTCGACGCGGAGCTCATCCGCCGCGTCGACGAGCGGGGCCGCCGGAGCGACGGCCGCCGGCCGGGTGATGTCGCCTTCGCCTGGGAGGCGGTCAAGCTGCTCGCCCGGAAGCGTGGCCATTACGAGCCGGCGCTCGAGATCGAAGGTTTTGGCCGCGCCGCGTTCGCGCTGGTCGCCAACGGCGATCCTTATTCCTTTGCAGGCGGCCGCCCGTTGCGTGTCGCTCCCGAGGCACGGTTCGAGCTCGGGCTCGACCTGGTTGCGCCTCGGCGCGTCAGGCCGGTGGGGATCCCGCGCCTGCTTCGCTACGCGTTCAGTGGCGGCGGCGAGCACGCGGAGGACGTCGTCTACGGCCACGATCTCGAGCGGATCGAGGTTCGCTGCGATCGCCCGCTGCCGCTCCAGGTGGACGGCGAGGACTTGGGTGACGTCGAGGCGGTCGTCTTCGAGGCCGAACGGGATGCCGTCTGGGTTCTGGCGCCTGAGGCGGGTACGCTCAACGGGTGACGGAGAGCCCGCTGACGCGGCTTGCGCGGGCGCTGCTGCTGACGGCGGCGGCAGTCGTCCTCGTCGGGCTGGTCGCGGTTTCGGCAAGCGGGTATCGAATCGCCGGCTCCAGCTCGTCTCAGACGAGCCCGTACGCGGTCGACACGATCGTCTCGGTCCTCCTGGCGCTGTATCTGGTCGGTGCAATCGTCGTCTTCGTTGCGCTGTTCTGGGCCGGCCTCGACGTTCGGCGCGCGCAGAAACCGGCGGCCAACCGGCAGCGAACATTCAGGATGGTCGCCGGCGCGATCATCGTCGCGGTCGGCTTGGCGATCGCCGCCGGGCGGTTCCACTTCTTTTTCCACCCATCGAAACCTCACCTGACGTCGGCCCAGCAGGCGATCGAGAACGCGAGGCGGGCGAAAGGCGGCTCGTCCACCACGCACCAGACTCAGGTCAGACTGGCGCCGTTCCTACTCGTCATCGGCGCCGCGGCCATCGCTTTCGCCGGGCTCTTGCTCGCCGAGAGAGGCCGGGGGCGGCGGCTGCCCGGTGAGTCCCTTCCCTCCGATGAGCTTGCAGGAGTGCTCGACGAGACGCTGGACGACCTGCTTGCCGAGCCGGATCCGCGACGCGCGGTGATCGCCGCCTACGCACGTATGGAGCGTGCGTTCGCCGCGCATGGCGTCCCGCGCCGTCAGTTCGAGGCGCCGCACGAGTACCTTGGACGCGTGCTTGCGGAGGCAACGGGCGGAGGCCGTGGAGCGGCCCGCTTGACGGCGCTGTTCGAGCGGGCCCGGTTCAGTCCACACGAGGTCGACTCGGCGATGAAGAACGACGCGATCGAGGCGATCCAGGCGCTGCAGGCCGAGCTCGCGGCGGCCGAAGCGGAAGAGGCGGCTTGAGGGCCACCGCGATCAGGATCGTCATCGGGGCGTCTCTGGTCACCGCCCTGCTGCTCGTCCTCGCGGTCGCGGTCCCCGGAAAGCGGACGGTCTTCATCGGTGTCTACCTGCTCGTGCTCGGCGCTTTCGTCCTTGCCGCGCTCGTGCGCTCGTTTCGCCCCCTGCGGCGCGGGGCGTGGGAGCGCTCTGTGCTCGATCGCCGTCCCGAGGAGCCGGAGCAGGCGCTTCCGATCGACGAGCTGGCGCGAATCGACCGCCTGGTCGTGCTGGGCGGCGCAAATGCCTTCGACCTGCACTACCGGCTGCGGCCTCTGCTTCGCGACCTCGCCGCCGACCGCCTGTCCGCAGGTCACGGTGTCTCGCTCGACGGCCAGCCCGGGCAGGCCCAGCAGCTCCTCGGTGAGGAGCTCTGGGAGCTCGTCCGGGCGGATCGAGAAGTCGGGCGGAGGTCCGGTCCGGGCGTGGCGCCGGCGGCCCTGGCCGGGTTCGTCGACCGGCTGGAGAAGCTGTGACGATCGAGCAGCTCGCCGCGAAGGCGGAGGAGCTCGTCACGGAGCTCGAGCGGGCGGTCGTCGGCAAGCGCGAGGCCCTCGAGCTCGTCCTCCTCGGCGTTCTCGCCGAAGGTCACGTCCTGATCGAAGACTTTCCAGGGCTTGCGAAGACTCTGATTGCACGGTCGTTCGCGCAGGCCGCGTCGATGCGCTTCACCCGCGTCCAGTTCACACCAGACCTGATGCCCGGCGACGTGACGGGCTCGTCGATCTTCGACCAGCGCACCTCCGACTTCGAGTTCCGGCCCGGGCCGGTTTTCACGAACCTGCTCCTTGCCGACGAAATCAACCGCGCTCCTCCGAAGACGCAGGCCGCTCTGCTGGAGGCGATGCAGGAGCGGCAAGTGACGATCGAAGGGACGACTCGCCCACTGGAGCGGCCGTTCATCGTGCTCGCCACCCAGAACCCAATCGAGTACGAAGGCACTTACCCGCTGCCGGAGGCGCAGCTCGACCGCTTCCTGCTCAGGCTGCAGGTCGGCTACCCGTCGGCGGACGACGAGTGGACGATCCTGGAGCGGCGGCTCGAGCGGCGCGAGGACGAGATCGAGCTCTCGCCGGTGGTCGATCGCGAGACGCTGCTCGAGATGCAGCGGGCGGTCGAGGACGTGCACGTGACCGACAGGCTCGGCCGCTACATCGTCGAGCTGGTGGGCGCGACGCGCTCGAGTCAGCGGCTCCAGGTCGGCGCCAGCCCGCGCGGGGCCCTGGCGCTGCTGAAGCTCTCCCGCTGTCGCGCCGCGCTGGAGGGCCGCGATTTCGCCACGCCGGACGACGTGAAGCAGGTCGCCGTTCCGGCGCTTGCACACCGCCTGACGTTGAAGCCGGAGCTCTGGGTGCAGAGGATCAGCGCGGAGGACGTCGTGCGAGAGACACTCGAGCAGGTGCCGACGCCCTCGGCGGAAGAAGCCCTGCGCGTGTCCGAGTGAAGCGTCACATCACAGTCAAGCTGGAGGCCTACGTCGTCCTGACGGCGGTCGGCCTCCTGGCCGCGCTGATCTTCGCCCGGCCGGAGCTCGCGTTGCTCTCGGCGCCGTTTGCAGTCACGATCGCCCTCGGGCTGGCGCTTGCTCGGCCGCCGGAGGTGCGTGCGTGGCTCGAGCTCGACCGCGAGCGCGTGCTGGAGGACGACGAGATCACGCTCGAGGTCACGCTCGAGGCCCGGGTCGGAGCTTCGCGGCTCGAGCTGCTGGTCGACGTTCCGACCGGGCTCGAGCTCGTCTCCGGCCGGAACCCGCTTGCACTCGGACTCGGGGCCGGCGAGGAGCGGGTCCTCACCTTGCGCCTGCGCTGCGCCCGCTGGGGCGCGTATCGATTCGGCAACCTCCACCTAAGGGCCCGGGACGCAGCAGGCCTGCTCACCTGGGAGCAGACGATCGCCCGGCCCGCGACGCTCCGCGTCTATCCGCGTCCCGAGGAACTCCGCGAGCTGGTCGCGCCACGCGAGACGCAGCTCTTCACCGGCAATCGAGTGGCGCGGGAGAAGGGCGAAGGGCTCGAGTTCGCAGACCTGCGGCCGTTCGCAGCCGGCGATCGCATCAGGCGGATCAACTGGCGGGCGAGCGCGCGCCGCGGCGAGCTCTGGGTCAACGAGTTCCACGCCGAGCGGAACGCCGACGTGATCCTGTTCCTCGACAGCTTCGCCGAGGCGCAGCACGCTGGGCACGGGACGCTCGACCAGGCGATTCGCGCCGCCGCTTCGCTGAGCGAGCGCTACCTAGCCGGCAAGGACCGCGTCGGCCTGGTCAACTTCGGCGGCGTCCTCAACTGGCTCCGGCCGGGCACCGGGATGCGGCAGCTCTACCGGATCGTCGAGGCGCTGCTAAACACGGAGATCACGCTCAGCTACGCCTGGAAGAACATCGACGTCCTCCCGCGCGGCACGCTGCCGCCGAAGGCCCTGGTGTTCGCGCTGACGCCGTTGCTGGACGACCGGGCCGTGCGCGCCTTGCTCGACCTGCGGGCACGCGGTTTCGACCTCGTCGTGATCGAGGTGTCACCGGTCCCGTTCGTCGAGCCGCCGTCCGGCGAGTCCGGCGAGCTTGCGTTCCGGCTCTGGCAGCTTCGGCGGCAGGCGCGCCGCCTCGAGTACGAGCGCGCGGGAGCGCTCGTCGTCGAGTGGCACGAGGGAACGCCGCTGACCGCGATCCTCGAGGGGGTGAGCGCATCTCGGCGTCACGCGGTGGCACGCGTCTAGCTCTTGCGGTTGCCGCGGTCGTTGCCGCGTCGGGCATCGCCGTATACGCGTCGCTCGAGGCCGATCGGGTGCAGGTGCTCGTGCTTGCGCTGGGTCTCGCGGCGGTCGCCGTACTCGGCGTCGGGCTCACGACGGCGGCCCCCGGAAGCGTGCTGGCCGGCCTAGCCGGACTCGCTGCAGCCTGGTCGGCGTCGGCGTGGACACGCGGCTCGGGTGCGCCGGGCGGCACGATCTTCGCCGCGGCTGCGATCTTCGGCGCCGCCGAGCTCGCCTACTGGTCGCTGGAGCAGGTCTCCGTGTCGGATGAGCCCGAGCTCGCCGCGCGGCGGCTCGCCGGGCTGGCGGTCCGCGTTACGGGCGCGCTCCTGCTCGGCTCGGTTCTCCTCGCCTCCCTCGGGCTGCACGCGGGCGGCGGTGCGGCGCTCGAGGCGGTCGGTGTAGCCGCTGCAGTCGGCCTGCTGGTCCTCGTCGTCATCCTGGCGCGGGCGGGGCACGAGACTCCAGAGCGGTAGATTTCGGAGCCCGATGGCCCAAACGCTGCGCGTCCCAGAATCACATGACCTCCGGCGCGTGATCGGTGACGGCGAGGCAATTCCCGACGGAGAGGTCGATGGGCTCGAGGAGCGCGACCTACTCGAGCTCTACCGCTCGATGGTGCTTCTCCGGACCTATGACGAGCGTTCCGTGGTCTTTCACAGCCAGGGGCGGATCGGCACCTACGCGATCTTCTGGAACCACGAGGCGATGCAGGCCGGCTCGGTCTATGCGCTCGAGCGTGGGGACTGGATCTTCCCGAGCTACCGCGAGTCTGCGATCGGCCTCCTGCGCGGGATGCCGGTCTCGACGGTGCTTTCGTGGTGGCGTGGCCATCCCGCCGGCTGGTGGAACCCGCTCGACTTCAACGTCGCGTCGATCTGCGTGCCGATCGGGACGCACGTCCCGCACGCTGCCGGGCTCGCGTGGGGCAAGAAGCTGCGCGGCGAGTCCACCTGCGCGATCGCGTACTTCGGGGACGGGGCGACCTCCGAGGGCTCGTTCCACGAGGGCGCCAACTTTGCGGGCGTCATGCGTGCGCCGCTGATCCTCTTCTGCAACAACAACCAGTGGGCGATTTCGACGCCGCTCTCGGCGCAGACTGCTGCCGAGACGCTGGCCGACAAGGCGGTCGGCTACGGGATTCCGGGCGTGCGCGTCGACGGCGGCGACGTGCTGGCGGTGTTCGAGGCGACCCGCGACGCGGTTGCCCGGGCGCGCGCAGGTGAAGGCCCGACCTTCATCGAGGCGGTCTCGTACCGCGCGGCACCGCACGCGACCGCAGACGATCCGCGCGCCTACATCGACCTGGAGCGGGTCGAAGAGGAGCGGCGCCGCGAGTGCCTGGGACGCTACGAGGCATATCTCCGGCGGGCCGGGGTTTTGACGGAAGAGCTCGCGGAGTCGACGCGGGCGGAGGCGGCCGAGGCCCTCCGCTCGGGGATCGCAGCGGCGGAGGCCGAGCCGCCGGCGGATGTGGCGCTCGTGTTCGAGCATGCGTACGCCGCGCCGCCTGCCTCGTTGGCCACGGATCTGGAGGAGCTGCGAGAGGTGCTCGGCGATGGCTGAGCTGACGCTCGTCGAGGCGATCAACGACGCCTTCCACGTCGAGCTCGGGCGCGACGACTCCGTCATGGTGCTGGGCGAGGACGTCGGGCGCGCGGGCGGTGTCTTCCGGGCGACTGCCGGTCTGCGAGACAAGTTCGGAGCCGACCGTTGCGTGGACACACCGCTCGCCGAGGCCGGGATCCTCGGTTCCGCCGTCGGCCTCTGCATGGCCGGTTGGCGACCGGTGTGCGAGATGCAGTACGACGCGTTCTCGTATCCCTGCCTGGATCAGCTGATCACGCACGTCGGGCGCTACCACTGGCGGACGCGCGGTGGCATGGAGTTTCCTTTGGTCGTGCGCATGCCGTACGGCGGCGGCGTGCGAGCACCTGAGCTGCACGACGATTCGCCCGAGGCGTACTACGCACACACGCCCGGCGTGAAGGTTGCGATCCCGTCGACGCCCGCCGACGCCAAGGGCCTACTTGCCGCTGCGATCCGCGATCCCGATCCGGTGGTCGTGTTCGAGCCCAAGCTCCACTACCGGACGATGCGCGGCGAGGTGCCGGCGGGCGAGTACGTTGTTCCTTTGGGCGAGGCCCGCGTTGCGCGGGACGGAGACGACGCGACGATCGTGGCCTACGGCTCGATGGTCCCGGTGGCGGAGGCCGCCGCAGAGACGCTGGCGGGCGAGGCCTCTGTGGAGGTGCTCGACATCCGCACCTTGAAGCCCCTCGACGAGGACGCGCTGCTCGCCTCCGCCGCGAAGACCGGTCGCGTGGTGATCGTTCAGGAGGCGCCGCGCACAGCGGGCTACGGAGCCGAGTTGGCGGCGATTCTCGCCGAGAAGGCGATGCTCGACCTTCGCGCGCCCGTGATCAGGGTCACCGGTTATGACGTTCCGTATCCGTATTGGCAGATCGAGGACGCGTACATGCCTTCGGTCGAGCGGGTGAGTGCAGCGGTACGGAAGACGCTCGAGTTCTGAGCCGTTTTTTGCCGCAGGGGCGCTCGAACGCCCCGAGCCGTCCGATTCCGACGGCTCCAGCGCCATGATCGCCGTTCAGCGTCGCAAAAGCCGCCCGCGGGCACCATGTCCTGTGGACGAAAAGTCACACTTTCGTTGCAGTTGCCATGTCCGCTTGCGGCAGTTCGGGGGGACAGTCCTCGCGCCGTGGCCGGAAC
>JALYLK010000171.1 GCA_030774275.1 Actinomycetota bacterium | reverse complement strand
ACCTTAATCCGCTCGGGAGCCGGAGGAAAACAACTTTCTGGAGACCCCTAAAGGTTTTTCCGCCGAAAGACGATGTTTTTGCCCATGACTGCTCGTGCGTCGGTTGGCGCCCGGACCGAGTTCGGCTACTCGCGGTGGATCGACCGGTGGCTTGCTGCCTGCCGCGACCTCGCCGAGCTCGAGCGCTCGAACCCGATGACGGACGCGGTCGTCGAGGAAATCGACGGCCGGATGATCCGCATCGGCGACCAATGGCTCGCCGACTTCGCCTCGTGTAACTACCTCGGCTTCGATCTCGACCGCCAGGTCATCGACTCGGTGCAGCCGGCTCTCGATCGCTGGGGGACGCATCCCAGCTGGTCACGTCTGCTCGGCAGCCCGGTCCTCTATGAGCAGATCGAAGAGCGTCTGACGGAACTGCTCGGCGCGGATGACGTACTTGTTCTTCCGACGATCACGCTGATCCATATGTCGGTGATCCCTGTTCTCGCCGGAGACGGCACGATCTACATCGACAGGCGCGCGCACAAGACGATCTACGAGGGCTGTCAGTTTGCTGCGGCTCACGGCGCGACCGTCAAGCGATTTCGCCACGACGACGTCGAAGATCTCGAGCGCCTACTTCAGGAGGACGACAAGGCGCCGCGGCTGATCTGCGTCGACGGGGTCAACAGCATGACCGGAAACGCAGCCGACATCGAGGCGATGGCAAGCCTCGCCCGAGCTCATGACGCTTTGCTCTACGTCGACGACGCGCACGGCTTCGGAGTCATTGGCGAGCGCAGCGCGACCGAGCTCAGCCCCTACGGGTCACGTGGGAACGGGGTCGTCAGGCACGTCGGCGAGTCCTACGACCACGTGCTCTTCGTCGCGGGGTTGTCGAAGGCGTACTCGTCGCTCGCTGCCTTCCTCGCGTGCCCAAGTGAGCTGAAGCGCCTGCTCAAGACAGCTGCGCCGCCGTACCTGTATTCCGGGCCGTCTCCGATCGCCTCGCTCGCGACGACGCTCGCGGGGCTGGAAGTGAACCAGCAGCGCGGGGACGCGATCCGCGCCGACCTGTGGAAGAAGACGGCCTCCGTGCTCGAGTGCCTCGACGCTCTCGGCGCCCATACGCCCAACAACTCTGGCTTCCCGATCATCGAGGTTCCACTCGGTCACGGGGAAGATATCGACGCGGTCGGCAGGTTCCTGTTCGAGAACGGGATCTACGTCACCCTCGCGGCGTATCCGCTCGTTCCGAGAAGCGAGGTCGGCTTCCGAATTCAGATCACGGCGGCGAACACGCAGGCCGAGGTGGATCGCCTCGTCGACGTGCTCGGCAAGCTCGCGAACAGATTTGATCTCCAACCATCGAAGCAGGCGGAGCGCGCCGCATGAACGTGCGCAAATCCTGCGGCAACTGGCGTAACCACGTCTGGGCGTGGTACCTCGGCGTGACCGGGGCGTTGATGTTCGTCTACCTCTTCGTTCCGCCGCTGAAGGGCTCCGGGCCCCTTATCAATGCGATCGGTTTCTCGGGCGCCATTGCCCTCGTCGTCGGCATCCGACTGCACAAGCCCAAAGCGCAGGCGGCTTGGTGGCTCTTCGTCATCGGACAATTCCTTTTCGTCGGCGGCGACGTCTACACGTACAGCAATCCGGACGCCACGTTCCCGTCTATCGGAGACGCCCTGTACCTCGCCGTTTATCCGGTGCTCATGGCGGGGTTGTTCATGTTGGTGCGGCGCCGAAACCCGCGCCCCGACCGCGCAGCCCTGATCGACGCCCTGATCCTGACGATCGGGATCGGTCTCCTGTCCTGGGTCCTCGTGATCGCTCCGAACATTCACCTTCCAGGCTCCTGGCTCGCCAAGAGCGTCTCGGTCGCCTACCCCCTCGGAGACGTCCTCCTGCTTGCAGGCGCGATTCGCTTGGCAGTCGACGCGGGCAAGCGCGCGCCGGCGTTCTACCTTCTGGTCGGGAGCATCGTCTGCCTGCTTGCGACCGACTCTGCATACAACTACGCGCTCCTCAAAGGCACGTACAACCATTCGCAGCTCGGCTACGACGCCGGCTGGATCCTCTACTACATGCTCTGGGGCGCCGCGGCACTCCATCCGTCGATGCGGGCGCTCGAAGAGCCGGCGACAGGATTCCGGACGCGGCTCAGCCCGTTGCGGCTGACGCTCCTTGGCGGCGCCTGCCTGATCGCGCCCGCCCTCCGTTTCTATCAGGAGGTCGGCAACCCCGACGTCCTCGTGCTCATCATCGCGTCGGCGATCCTCTTCCTGCTCGTCGTGGCGAGGATGGCCGGGCTCGTCCGGCAGGAGGGTCGAGTGGTCTCGCGCGAGCGCGCCTTGAGAGGCGCCGGCATCGATCTCGTCGCAGCGGCCAGCCACGAGCAGGTGTGCCGGGCAGCGATCGCCGGAGTACGTCGCCTCCTCGGCGACGATCAGTCGGTCCGTCTCTCAGTTCTGGCGAACGGCGGAGCCGAGGTGGTCGCCTCATCGGACGAGGCCGGTTGGCAGCTCGACGAATCAACCGCGGAGTGGTTGTCTCGAACGCACGCTTTTTCTCTCCGCACCGACTACGAAGAGGTGCCTACGGCCGTGCGGGCCGACCTGCGGCTCTTCGCCGGGGACACCGTGCTGGTCGTTCCGCTTTCGATGCGATCCGCGGTCCGCGCGATGCTGGTCGTCTGCTCGCCCACGAGCGTTCAGCCGGCGCTCCTCGACTCGCTCGAGGCACTCGGTGCGCAGATCTCGCTCGCTCTAGAGGGTGCGTCGCTCGCAGCCGACTTGCACCGGCGGCAGAGCGAGGCTCGGTTCCGCTCGCTGGTCGCGCACTCGAGCGACTTGATCACCGTCCTCGACAGCGAGGGCGTCGTGACCTACCAGAGCCCGTCGATCGAACGCGTCCTCGGCTACCCCGTCGACGACGTGGAGGGAAGCCGTTTCGATCGGATTCTGAGCGAGAGCGACCGACCTCGGCTACGGCAGCTGATCGCCGGCAACGGCTCTAGCGGCCCCGACGGCCATACCTTCGAGTGCTCGCTCGAGCATCTGGACGGAACGAGCCTGAAGTTCGAGGTGCAGCACACGGATCTCCGGCATGACGAGCACGTCCGTGGGATCGTCTTGAACAGCCGCGACGTGAGCGAGCGGAAAGCGTTCGAGGAGCAGCTCGCGCATCAGGCCTTCCACGATCCGGTGACGAGCCTCGCCAACCGAGCGCTGTTCTCGGATCGCGTCGAGCATGCACTGATGCGAGCGCAACGCGGATTCCCCGACATCGCAGTCATGTTCATCGACCTGGACGACTTCAAGACGGTCAACGACAGTCTCGGCCACGAGGCCGGCGACCGGGTTCTCCAGGAGGTCGCTCGACGGTTGCTGATCGCCGTGCGCCCGACGGATACGGTCGCTCGCTTCGGAGGCGACGAGTTCGCGGTTCTCCTCGAAGGCGTCACCGACTCTCCCGAGGCCGCCGACGCGGCCGCGCGCATTCTCCAGGCACTCGAGATTCCGACGGAGCTCGAGGGCAAGCAAGTCTTCCCGCGCGCCAGCATCGGGATCTGCCTCGTCGACCGGAGCGCAGGTGCGCCCGACGCCGCCGAGCTCCTCCGGAACGCCGACGTCGCGATGTACATGGCCAAGCGCGACAGCAAGGGCAGCTACCGCGTCTTCGAGCCGATGATGCACGAGCGCGTCGTCGAGCGGCTCGAGCTGCGGTCCGAGCTGCAGCACGCGATCGATGCCGGCGAGCTCGAGTTGCACTACCAGCCGGTCGTGCGCCTCCAGGAGCACAAGATCCTCGGTGTAGAGGCGCTCCTACGGTGGAATCACCCAACCCGCGGGACGATCCCGCCGCTGCAGTTCATCCCCCTCGCGGAGGAGACGGGCATGATCATCCCGATGGGCCGCTGGGTGCTGGACAAGGCCTGCCGCGAGGCGGTGCGCATCCAAGATGAATTCCCGCGCGCCGAGGCGCTGGCGATGAGCGTCAACCTCTCGGTCCGACAGCTCCAGTCGGATTCGATCGTGGCCGACGTGCGTTGCGCCCTCGAGCAGAGCGGCTTGGATCCGTCGGCCCTCGTCCTCGAGATCACCGAGTCCGTGATGATGGCCGACACCGACTTCGCCGTTCAGCGGCTCGAAGACCTGAAGGCGCTCGGTATCCGTCTTGCGATGGACGACTTCGGCACGGGCTACTCGTCGCTGAGCTATCTGAGCCGGTTCCCGGTCGACATCCTGAAGATGGATCGTTCGTTCGTCGGCTCGGGCGAGAACGTGGCGCTGACCTCGGCGATCATCGCTCTCGGAGCGAGCCTGGAGCTCGATGTTGTCGCGGAGGGCATCGAACTTCCGGAGCAGGAAAACTCGCTGCACGACCTCGGGTGTGAGATCGGACAAGGGTTCCTCTTCGCCCGCCCGATGGACTCCGGCGCCTTGTTCGACTTTCTCTCCGGGCGCCCGGAGTGGACGGACGCGGGCAGCAGGCCGGCGTCCAATGCAGCATAGTCACGAGGCGCTGGACCGCCCCGGCGGTCGTGCCGGCGGCCACCTGCTTTCGCCGCTTCGCCATCGAGACTTCCGAGTGCTCTGGGCGGGCATGGCCGTCTCGCTGCTCGGCGACGGCATCTTCATAATCGCGATCGCCTGGGAGAGCTACACGCTCTGGAACGCACCGGCTGCACTGTCGATCGTCGGCATCGGGATGGC
>JALYLK010000170.1 GCA_030774275.1 Actinomycetota bacterium | reverse complement strand
CATTCCGTTCGTCCGGCTCGACCTCGCGGAGCAGCCGATCGAGGAGGCGACGCGCTGCCTCGATCTCGGCGCCCGCGGGATCAAGCTGCATCCACGCGCACAGCGGTTCCTGTTGAACGATGAGCGGCTGGCGCCGGTGTTCGCGCTGGCGGCGGAACGGCGCGTCCCGATTCTGATCCACGGCGGCCGTGGGCTTCCGCCGATCGCGAAGGAGCTCGGGCATCTGGTCGACAGCTATCCGGACGCGCAGCTGATCATCGCGCACGGCGGCATCGCCGACCTGCCGGCGCTCGCCGAGCAGTTCGCCGGCAAGGCGGGAGTCTTCTTCGACACCTCGGTCTGGAGCCCGATCGACCTACTCAGCGTCTTCCACGTCTTCTCGCCGGAGCAGATCGTCTACGCCTCCGACTTTCCGTACGGCCAGCAGCCGAGCTCACTGCTGATTGCGCTACGGACGGCGAAAGCCTCTGGGCTCGACGAGGACGATCTCCGCGCCATGCTGGCCGGCAACGCGCAGCGCATCGCCGACGGCGAGCCACCGCTCGAGCCGACCGCGCCGAGAGGCGGCGACACGTTCTCGCAGCCGATGGCACTCGCCCGGATTCACCAGTATCTCTCCATGGCGACGCCGCTTCTCTGGACGCGCCAGCCCGACACGGTCGGCGTGATCGGGCTCGCACTCAACGCCTGCTACGACCGGGACGGCTATGCCGACGAGCGTGAGCGGATCAAGGAGCTGTTGACGTCCGCGCGCGACGTCTGGCGGATGCTTCCCGAGATCGAAGACGAGCCAGACCAGCGCGCCATCACGCGGACGACGTTTCGGCTGATCCACCTTGCGGACATCCTTGCTGTGACGCCCAATGATTGAGCTCTCCGTCAACGGTCAGTCCCACGAGCTCGAGGCACCGGTCGGCCGCACGCTCGCCGAGGCGCTGCGGCTCGACCTTGGACTCACCGGGACGAAGATTGCCTGCGGCGAGGGCCACTGCGGCGCCTGCACGGTTCAGCTCGACGGCGTACCGGTTCTCTCCTGCATCACGCTCGTCCACACGGTCGGTCAGCGGCAGGTGACCACAATCGAGGGCCTTGCGGAGCACCCGCTCGTCGACGCGTTCGTGCGGGCGGACGCGCTCCAGTGCGGCTTCTGCACTCCGGGGCAGATCGTCTCGGCGGCGGCGCTGGTCGAAGCGCGGCCCGAGCCGACCTCCGACGAGATCAGGCACGCAATGTCGGGCAACCTGTGTCGCTGCGGCACGTATCCGAGGATCGAGGAGGCTGTTCTCACATGGCAAGGCTGATCCGAACCGAGAAGGAAGTCGAAGGCCGTTACAGCGAGCAGTGGATCGTCGTCGAGGAAGACGTGCTTGAGCAGTGGCCCGCAGGACCGCGCGGCATCGTCGGCCGACCCGCCCGGCGGCTCGACGGCCTCGAACGTGCCCGCGGCCAGGCGATCTACACGGCTGATTTCTCGCCTCCCGGAATGCTGCACTCGGCCGTCCTGCGATCTCCTCACGCGCGTGCGCGCGTGAAGAACCTCGACCTGACGAAGGCGCGCACGACGGCGTGGGTGCGGGGTGCGATCGGCCCCGAGGACTGCCACGTGCTCGAGCGCGAGCCTTCCTTCCAGGGCGCGCCTGTCGCGGCAGTTGCGGCCAACAGCGCGGAGCGGGCACGGGAGGCACTTGAGCTGATCGACATCGAGTGGGAGGTCCTCGACCCGCTCCTCGACCCGGACGAGGCGGTTCGGCGTGAATCGTTTGTCGACGAGCCTCGGCACTACATGCGGGGAGACATCGACCGCGGCCTCGCCGAAGCAGACGTCGTCGTCGAGGGCGAGTACCGCACGCAAACAGTGCTCCACAACGCGATGGAGACCCACCAGTCGGTGTGCCGCTGGGAGGGCGACACGCTCGAGGTCTACACCTCGACTCAGTACATCTGGGGCGTCCGCGACGAAGTTGCCGAAGCACTCGCCCTGCCGCCGGACAAGGTGCGCGTCGTCTGCAATTTCATGGGCGGAGGCTTCGGAGCCAAGAACTCGCCCGGCGACTACACCTTCATCGCGATCGCCCTCGCAGGCCAGACGGGCGCGCCGGTGCGCTGCGCGCTGTCAAGGCGTGAGGAGAACGTCGCGAGCGGCAACCGCAACTCGACGATCCAGCGGCTCGCCGCCGGCGCGCGTGCCGACGGAACGCTGACTGCGCTCTCCGGCGAGTACGTCAACTCGATCGGCTGGTACGGCTTCTCCGGCCCCACCTACGGACCGATGGAGATGCTCTACGACTGCGAGAACGTTCGGACTGCGACCTACGGCGCGAAGCTGAACATTCCGCCAAACGCGGCTTTTCGCGCGCCCGGCTTCGTCGAGGGAACGTTCGGGCTGGAGTGCATTCTCGACGAGCTCGCGGCCAAGCTCGACCTCGACCCCCTGGAGCTCAGGCGACGGAACTACGCCGACCACGATCTGGTCGAAGGCCGGCCCTTCTCTTCCAAGAACCTGCTCGACTGCTACCGGATGGCCGAGCCGCACTGGGCGCGGCGCGAGGCCGTGCGGGCACGCTCCGACGACGTCTGGAAGCGAGGCGTGGGGCTCGCTAGCCAGGTCTGGTACGGGGGAGGCGGCCCTCCGTCCTACGCGTGGATCCGCGTCGGCTCGGACGGACGCGCGGCAGTCGTCACCGCAATGCAGGACATCGGCACGGGCACGCGCACGGTGATGGCGCAGATTGCAGCCGAGGAGCTCGGCGTGCCGCTGAGCCACGTTCGCGTCGAGCTCGGCGATTCGGCGCGTGGGCCGTTCGCCACGCTCTCGGCCGGCTCTTCGACAACCCCATCCATGGGCCCGGCGGTGCGCGCGGCGGCCGCCGACGCGAAGCGACAGATCATCGAGATCGCTGCGCAGCGCTACAACCTCGAGGAGCGGGTGCTCGACATCAAGGACGGCCAGGTGATCTCAGCCGACGGCGCCTCGTGGCCGCTCGAGGAGGTCACGGGACTGCTCGAGGACGCCCAGATCCTGGGCAAGGGAGCGCGCGGGCCGAACCCGACCGGAATGCGAGTCCTGACCTTCGGGATCCAGGTCGCCGAAGTCGCGATCGACATCGAGACCGGCGAGGTTCGCGTGGAACGGATCGCAGCGATCCATGACGTCGGCCGGATCATCAACCCGCTCGGCGCACAGAGCCAGGTCGAGGGCGGGATCATCCAGGGGCTCGGCCACACACTGTCCGAGGAGCGGCTGCTCGATCCCCAGAGCGGCGTGACGCTGACTCAGACGCTCGACTCTTACAAGCTGCCGACGATCGCTGACGTGCCGGAGATCGTCTGCGAGTTCGTCGACAAGCCGGACGAGCACCTGACCAACCTCGGCTCGAAGGGATTGGGCGAGCCGCCGATCATTCCGACCGCGGCCGCGATCGCGAATGCGATCCGCGACGCAACCGGCGCTGAAATTCACTCGCTGCCGATCACGCGCGAGGAAATGCTGCGCGCGCTGCGCGAGGCCGAGGAGCGCCGGCGTGCGCAGGAGCAAGTTGGAGCTGCGCCGGCCTGACTCGGTCGAGGCCGCGGCGGCGGCCCTCGGCAACGGCTCCGTGGCGCTCGCCGGCGGTACGGAGGTCGTTCCGTTGCTCCGCGACGGGATCCTGCAGGCCCAGACGCTGGTCGAGCTGCGTGAGGTCGTCCCGCGCGGAATCGACGGGACGCGAATCGGAGCGGGGACCACGCTGGCTGAGCTCGAGGTCGAGCCGGAGATCCCGCAGACACTCCGCGAGGCGTGCACGCTGGCTGCATCGCCGCAGCTCCGTTCGATGAGCACGATCGGCGGCAATCTGCTCCAGGCGACACGGTGTTGGTACTGGCGGCTCAAGTTCCCCTGCTACCTGCATGGCGGCGACACGTGCCACGCCAAGGCCGGCCAGCACCGGGAGCATGCGATCTTCGGCAACACGCGGTGTGCGTCGGCACACCCGTCCGACCCGGCGGCGGCCCTGCTGGCGCTTGGCGCGCAGCTGCGGACGACAGCCCGCGAGCTTCCGCTCGCGGAGCTCTACCGCTTGCCGACCGATGACGATCGCAACGTGACCGCGCTCCAGCCCGGGGAGCTGATCCTCGAGCTCGACGTCCCGCAGCCGGAGGCGAGCGTCTACCTCAAGGCAATGGACCGCCGGAAGTGGTCGTTCGCAATCGTCGGAGTGGCCGCGGCGCGCTTCTCCGACGGCGTCAGGCTCGCGCTGGCCGGGGTCGCTCCGGTCCCGTGGGCTCTGTCGTCGGCGGACGCGCTCGAGCAGGCGACGCCGCTTCCGGGAACGGCCTACAAGCTCGACATTGCGCGCGCATTGATCCGCCGCGCCGTCGAGGCCGTCGCAGCGCCTGCCGGCGGCTGACGCCCTTCTCTCAGCCGCGCCCTCCACCCTTAAAGGTTCACGCGTCATCCAAGGCGCACCCGGCCTCCTCCCCGCGGCGAGCCTACCCAGGAAAGGGATACGTGTCTGTGACGCGGGTGTGAACAATGTGCGCCATGGTTGCGGTGGTTGTCCTGGCGGCGGGGGCGTCGTCTCGGTTCGGATCTCCGAAGCAGCAGGTCCTCCTGGCGCCCGTACTCGAACGGGTGCGCAAGGCACCCTCCGTCGGCGAGATCGTCGTTGTCGTCGGGGCCCACGCAGTGAGCACTGACGTCCGCACGATCCACTGTGACGACTGGGCTGACGGGCCTGGCGCCTCCCTGCGTTGCGGGCTGGCCGCACTGCCGCCTGAGGCCGAGGCCGCCGTCGTCGTTCTTGCCGACGGGCCGAGGCTGGCGCCCGAGGCGATCGAGCGGGTCGTCGCTGCCTGGCGCGAAGGCGCCGGCGACGTCATCGCCGCAAGCTACGACGGAAACCGGGGCCATCCAGTCCTCCTCGGCCGCGCCATTTGGTCGAGCGTTCCGGACGAGGGCGCCCGAGAGCTCGACCCGGTGTTGATCCCGTGCGACGACCTCGGCCCGCCCGGTGATGTCGACACTCCCGCAGACCTCTCCGGAAGGGCGAGCGAGACCGACGCAGAATGAGGACGGCGTCCGATGTCGGTCGTACCTCTAATCGATCCGCAGGAACCTTCGCCGCTTGCGGCGGCTCGACTGCAGCGCAAGCTGACCATCGACGAGGCTGCTCGCCGGGCCGGACTCACACCCGACCAAATCGAGTGGCTCGAGGCAGGCCGCGTCTACCGGTTTCCGGCCGCCGACGACGCTCTCGTCGCTGTCGTCCTCTATGCAACCGCGATCGGCATCGACCAGGACGAGGCGCGCGCGCTCGCCCGCCTACCGGTCGAGGCGCGGCCGCAGCGCTACCCACGGACCAGGATTGCGAGCGCGGCAGCCGGGGTCGTCGTACTCGCGGCTCTGGCCGTCACGCTGCTCGGCGGCCTCGGCCTCGGGGGTGACTCCAAGCAACGCGGAGCAAAGCCCCTCCCGCCGACATGGAAGCTCAGCGTCGACGTCCTGAACGGCGGCGGCGACATTTACTACACGCGTGCGGTCGCGAGCAAGATCGGTGGCCTCGGCTACAAGATCAAGCGTGTCGCGAAAGCGAACCGCTTCGACTACCCCGACACGGCCGTCTACTTCGAGCCGGGTGGCGAGGCCTATGGA
>JALYLK010000169.1 GCA_030774275.1 Actinomycetota bacterium | reverse complement strand
GAGTGCGCTCAGCTCTTGCGGGCGGGTCATTGGACGCCTCATCCCGCCTCTTTCTTCGCCCGGGCCAGCTCGGCCTCGACTTCCTTCGCGATCTCTGCGAGCTCGGAGAGGATCTCGATCGCACGGTCCGGATCCTGCGTCGACTCGAGCTCCTGGCGCGTCTGCTCCAGGCGCTGGAGCAAGACTTCCGCCCTCTGGAGCGAGTCTTCAGCATTCACGCGACCTCCTTCTCCCGCGCGATCCGTCCCAGAATTCCGTTCACCAGCCGGCCGGCCTCCTCCGTCGCGTACCGCTTGGCGAGTGTGACAGCTTCGTCGATCGCGACCTCGAGGGGGACGCTGCCCTCGTCCAGCTCGTACGTCGCCAGGCGCAGGATGTTCCGCTCGACGGCGCCAAGCCGGTCCGCGGTCCAGTCGTCCGAGGCTGCGGTGATGCGGCGGTCGAGCTCCTCCACGCGCGCCGCGACGGCCTCCGCTGTATCGCGCGCAAACTCGTCCACCTCGCCCTCGTACAGCGAGGCCAGCGGCTGACCGGTCACGTCCCACTGGTAGAGCAGGAAGAAGGCGGTGCGGCGGGAGGCACGGCGGCTGAGCGTCACACGAGCTCCTCGATCGCGATGTCGACGGTGCCGACGTCGACGCCGCACATCTGCTCGAGCGCCTGAGCGACCTGCTGCTGTACCTCTTCAGCGACCTGGGGAAGGACGCTCCCATACCGCGCGGCGATCCGCAACGTCACGGTCGCCGCGCCATCGGCGAGCTCGACGTCGACCCCGCGGCGCGGTCTGCGGACGCGCGCGCCGTCGACGAGCTCGGCGGCCCGTACAACGATGTTCGCGAGGGTGCCTGCGGGCACGGAGATGGTTCCCTCGGCCTCGCCGATCACCAGCTCGTCGGTCACTCTGCCGCCACCGACGCGAGCCGCTTCCCCGATTCCTCTAGGAACGAAGTCGAGTAGCGACCGCTCGCGAACTGTTCGCTGCGCAGGATCTGGATTCCGAGCTCGCGTGTCGTCGGAATCCCTGCAACGCCAAGCTCTCCGAGTGCGCGAAGCGCGCGCGAGATTGCCGCGGCGCGGTCTTCGTCCCAGACGACGAGCTTGCCCAGCAGAGAGTCGTAAAACGGCGGCACCGTGTAGCCGGCCTCGACGAACGTGTCGAGCCGGACGCCCGGGCCGAGAGGTGGCCGGAAGGCAGTGATCAGGCCGGGCGCCGGTGCGAAGTCGCGTCCGGGATCCTCGGCGTTGATCCTGATCTCGATCGCATGCCCGCGCCGGGGTGCGCGGCCGGTCGCCGTCAGCTGCTCGCCCGCAGCGATTCGCAGCTGCTCGCGCACGAGGTCGATCCCGGTCACGAGCTCCGAGACCGGATGCTCGACCTGCAGCCGCGCGTTCAGCTCGATGAAGTAGAAGCTCTGCTCAGCGCCGAGTAGGAACTCGAAGGTCCCGGCATTGCGGTAGCCGATCGTCTTCGCCGCGCGCTCGGCTGCCGCCTCCATTGCCTCGCGCGTTTCCGGCGTCAGCGCAGGCGAAGGGGACTCTTCGATCAGCTTCTGGTGCCGCCGTTGAATCGAGCACTCCCGCTCGCCGAGCGTGAGCACACCGCCGTGTGCGTCGGCCAGCACCTGAATCTCGACGTGCCGTGCCGGCCGGACGACCTTCTCGAGGTAGAGGCTGGAGTCGCCGAAGGCTGCCTCCGCCTCCGCGGCAGCGGTCTGAAACGCCCCCTCGAGCTCGTCATCGGCGTCGACGATCCGCATGCCCTTGCCACCGCCTCCGGCCGCGGCCTTCAGGAGAACGGGGTACCCGAGCTCCCCGGCGATCGAGCGGGCCTCGCGGGGACTGACTGCTCCGTCGCTGCCGGGTACCAGCGGGACCCCGGCACGCTTCATCTCCGCCTTGGCCTGCACCTTGTCGCCCATTCGCGCCATCACGTCCGCGGTCGGCCCGACGAAGACCAGGTTGTTGTCCTCGCACGCCGCGACGAAGGCCGGGTTCTCGGAGAGAAAGCCGTATCCGGGATGGATCGCCTCGCAGCCCGTCGTGGTCGCGGCGGCGATCACGGATGGGATGTTCAGATAACTCTGCGCAGCCGGCGGCGGGCCGAGCGCAACGGCCCGGTCGGCGAGGCGCACGTGCATCGCGTCTTTGTCGACCGTCGAATAGACCGCGACCGCCTCGATCTCGAGCTCGTGCAGCGCCCGGATCACGCGTACGGCGATCTCGCCGCGGTTGGCCACCAAAACTCGTGAGAACATCGCTAGAGGCCCAGCGGCCTGCCGTTGATCGGCTCGAGCTCGACTGAGGCGTCGCTTGCGATGCCGTCTGGAGGTTGTGCCGGCTTTGCCGGTGCGACCGTTTCAAACACCTTCATAGTCCCAACGGCCTCCCGTTGATCGGTTCCAGTTCGAAAAGAAGCTGGCCGAATTCGACAGGCTCCGCGTTGCCGACGTGGATCGCACGGACGACCGCCTCGACATCCGCCTTGACCTCGTTCATCAGCTTCATCGCCTCGAGGATGCAGAGCGTCTGGCCAGGCCCGACCGCGTCCCCTTCCTCGACGAACGACGGGGCCCCCGGCTGCGGCGCGCGGTAGAACGTTCCGACCATCGGCGCCTCGATCCGGACGATGCCGTCACCCGACTGCGGCTCGGGCCATGCTTCCTCGCCTTCGGTCGCAGCCTCCTCGCCGGCTGCGGAGGTCAGCACAGGCTCTATCGGGTCGGGCGTCCGCCTTACGGAGACGCGCATCCCGTTCTCCTCGATCGTGATCTCGCCGACTCCCGATTCCTGGACGATCCGGACGACCTCGCGAATCCGCTCGGCTCGCGCCTGGTCGACGCCGCTCGCCGCGAGCGAGTCGTCGCCGGAATGTCGCCCCCGGATCGCCTCCAGAAGCGGCCGCGCCTCATCGCCGAAGAGGGCGAGGAGGAGCAGTTCCTCGTCGCTGGCGGCCAGGCCGTCGGCCTCCTTGCTCAGCAGTTCGAGATCGACGGGCTCCGCTTCGGGAACGCCGTCTGCGAGGAGCTCCGCGGCTCGGCGGACGGTGGGATCGATCGATCCTGGCGGGGAGCCGTAGCGGCCTGCAACGAGGGCTCGGAGTTCGTCGACCATCGTCTGGTAGCGGGCCGCCGAGAGCACGTTCAAGAGCGCCTGCGACCCGAGGATCTGGCCGATCGGCGCGGCGAGCGGCGGCCAGCCGACCTCCTCGCGCACGCGGAGCAGCTCGTCGAGCACCTCGTCCAGCCGGTCTCCGGCCGCCTGGGCTCGGAGATGCGTGTCGAGGGCGGCGACCAGGCCGGGCGGCACGCGATGCTCCGCGGCGCGGACGGCGACCCGTGGCGCCACCGGCGTCACAGGCTCGTCGCCAAGGTGCTCGTCGACTTGCTCCGACGCGCGCCAGAGAGCCTCGACGTCGACCCCGGCGTCTTGCCCAAGCCCGGCCAGCGAGGTCGCGAGCGCCTCACCCGAGACCCGATGCAGGGTCAGAGCGATCGGATAGATGGCGCAGGAAACGAGGTCGGCGCCGGCGCGCACCGCCTCGAGGGCCGACGCGAGCGCGTTACCGGCGGCGCCCTGGCAGTAGAGCCCGACCGGCAGCCCGCTTGCCTCGCGCAGCGCTCCGACCAATTCATGGGCCCGATGCGGCTCGAGTGAGCTCGAGGGATCGTGGAGCAGGATCCGAACCGCGCCGAGCTCCGGCAGCTTCTTCGCCTGCTCGACGAGCGCCTCGGTCTCGCCCGTGTGCCCGGAGCCGTAGACAAGACCGGCGTCGAACTCGCGTTCGGCGGCCGTGATCGCCTCGCCGGCCTCGCGAAGATTGGAGACGTCGTTCAGCGGGTCGTGCAGGCGAAAAACGTCGATGCCGCTCTCGGCGGCGGAGGCCACGAAGCGGCGTGCGAAGTCCGCCCCGACAGGTCGTGAGCCGACGAGGAATCGCCCGCGCAAAGCCATCGCGAGCGGCGTCTTCGTGCGCGCTTTGAGCGCCCGGATCCGCTCCCAGGGGCTCTCCACACCGCGCCGGACAGCACTGTCGAACACCCCACCGCCGGAAACCTCGAGGTACGCGAAGCCGGCACCGTCCAGAGTCTCCGCCAGCGCGAGCAGGTCTGCGGTCGGCAGCCTTCC
>JALYLK010000168.1 GCA_030774275.1 Actinomycetota bacterium | reverse complement strand
CCCCGAAGCTGACTAGCTTCTGATGACTTTGCTCTTGGCCGGTAGGTAACAGGTCGCGGCCTGAGCCGCCGGCAGGATCGAGCGAACTCGCAACTTGGCCGGCAGTTTGATCTTGAACGTCGAGGCGGTGACCTGCGTCGGCGCCGTCGTCGTCGCGACGGTCGCAAGCGTCACCTTCTTGAGCGTCACCCACTTGGAATTGCGAAGCCGCTGGAACACGACGTACTTGCCCACGAACGACTGAGCCGCCGTGACCGAGACCTTGAACTTGCCGAGCGAGCGTTTCTGCAAGCTCAGCACAGGAGCCACCTTCACCGACACCGTCGAGCTCGTCGCCCCTTTGTTCTTAGCCTGGTAGTTGGTGTCGATCGTCGGCTTGGCGGCATAAGAGAACACGCCGCCGGTCGTCGTGGTCGCGGTCGCGACCTTCTTGAAGGCGGTCTGGCCGCAGTCCTGGCCCTGAATGTCGATGGCCTGGCCGGCCTTCTTTGTCGACAGAACGCCGGAGAGCGTCGTCGAGCCGCCGTAGGCGACCACGGTCGCCGCCGCCTTCAGCGTGACCGTCGGTGGCGCCGCCGCTGCGGGCGCAACGCACATCGCCGCCAGTAGCAAGATCGGAATTGTCTTTCTCATCGAACTGAGCCCCTTTCGGTTTGTGCTTGTGAAAACATGCCCGTCTGCAGCCGAGACTATGCGCCATGCTATGACTGGCTGATGCGGGCCCTCGTCACCGGTGGGACAGGACGAATCGGAGTGGCGATCACGGCGCGGCTCGAGGACACAGGATGGTCGGTGCTCGCGGCGGGGCGGGCCGACGGCGACGTGGCCCGGCCCGACGTGGCCAGGAGGCTCGTCGACCGCGCTGCGGCGGAGCTGGGGGGCATCGATTTGCTCGTCAACGGGGCGGCGGAGGGCTTCGCGCCGAAGAGCGCCCTCGAGCTGACCGAGGCGGACTGGGACCTCGCCTTCGGCGCGACAGCGAAAGGCAGCTTCTTCGTCACCCAGGCGGCCGCTCCCCACCTACGCGAATCGGGCGGCACGGTCGTGATGATCGAGGACGTCGCGGCTTACCAGCCCTGGCCTTCGTTCGCCGCCCATTGCGCGGCCAAAGCGGCGCAGGCGATGCTGACGCGCGTGTTCGCGCGCGCGCTTGCTCCCGACGTCCGCGTCTGCGGCATCGCCCCCGGCTCGGTCGCGGTCGAGCGGGATCAGGAGGAGCGACGCGCGGCCGAGACCCTGCTCGGACGCGTCGGGTCGCCCGACGACATCGCGAACGCAGTCGTCTTCCTCGCCGGCGCCGGCTTCGTGACCGGCACCTCACTCGTCGTCGACGGCGGCCGCCTGCTGCAATCCGGAGCGGCATGAGCGTGCGTAAAGACAAGGAGATGGAGCTTGCTCTCGACCTCCCGGCGCAGTCGCCGCCGAAACGCGCCGGCCGCCTGACCGCACCCGCGGAGTGCAGCGACGGCGAGCTGCTGCAACGGATCGGAGACGGCGACCGCGAGGCATTCGACGTCCTCTACCGGCGTTTCGTCCGGCCTGTTTTCGCGCTGGCGCTCCGACGCCTCGGCGACCGTGGCCGCGCCGAAGACGCGACGCAGGACGCGTTCGCGTCCGTCTGGCGTTCGGCCTCGAGCTACCGCGCCGAGCGCGGGCCCGGCGCTCCCTGGCTCTACGCGGTCGCGAGAAATGCGATTGTCGACCGCGCGCGGGCGCGTTCGGACTCCCCGATGGAGTTTCCCGAAGAGGCTTCCTCCGAGCCGGGCCCGCCCGAGGAAGCCGAGCACTCCTGGCTGGCCTGGCGCGTTCACCGGGCGCTGCAGGATCTGCCCGAGCACGAGCGAACACTGCTCGAGCTCGCCTACTGGAGCGGGCTGTCGCAGTCGGAGATCGCCGACTTCCTGAACATTCCCCTCGGCACCGTCAAGACCCGAACCCGCAGTGCGCTCGGCCGCCTTGCTGAGACCCTGGAGGAGCTGCATTGACCCGCGAGCCCGACTTCAACGAGCTCGTCGGCGAGGACTTGCCAGCCGCCGAGTCCGACCGCCTGCGCCGGGCCCACGATCTTCTGC
>JALYLK010000167.1 GCA_030774275.1 Actinomycetota bacterium | reverse complement strand
CAGCGACGGCGGCCGTGAGCAGAGCCGCCAGCGCCAGCCAAGCCGCGACGCCTCGGTGCCAACGAGTTCCGTTTGTGCGACCTACCGTGGTGCTGGACCGAGAGGCGGAGCCGAGGTCGTTCCGCGGGGTCGTGAGGCGTCCGCCGAAGGATGCTGTCGTGCGCTCCTCTCGCTCGCCTGTCGGCCTCCTCCGCATCGACGTCGCAGTCGGGATGACCGCCGCGCCCGGAGTACGGATCCTCCCGTCCGCTCGCCGGCCCGAGAGGCGCGTTCGAGTCGAGCGGACGGCCGGCAAGGCTGCGACGCTCGAGGACGACACGGCTGAACCGCCGCTCACATCGTGCCGTGAGACCGCTGTCCGGGCCGTGGCCGGATGAGCAAAGCTTGACGGCGACCGCGTGGCAACCGACGTTTCGAACGCCACCTGCGGGCTGGCCGTCGGCGCAGCGGTCGCCGGTGCTGGAACGGTCGCCGAAGGCTGCGTTGCCGACGGCGCCGGCGGCTGCGCCGGGCTCGATGCAGCGACTGGTTCCGGCTGGAGCGGGAGGAACAGCAGAGGGTCGACGTACCCGTTCGGGTCCTCCGAACGCCGGACGCCGAGGTGGACGTACGGGACGTCGTGCTCGACCTCTCCGCTCGGGCCGATCGTCCCCACGACGTCGCCCTCTGACACCGTCGCGCCGCGCTGGACGCTCATCGAGCCGAGATGGGTCAGCGTGACCGAGTAACCGTCGGCGGTTTGAATCGTCACGCATTTGCCGCTAACCGGCACGGTTCCGGCAAACGAGACCTTGCCGGATACCGGAGAAGAGACCGTCGCTCCGGCCGGCGCAGCGATGTCGATGCCGCGATGCTGACCAACGGCGTAGGGGTCGTCCCCCATGGTGAACTTCTGCAGCACGGGGCCTTTGACAGGCCAGGTCCAAGCCGCCGCAGACGGCACGACTATGAGCGCCACGGCGCACACGACGATCAGGGCTCGACGCATCTGTCTTCTCCTTGTTGTCCACATTGCCAACGAACGTCACGGTACCCATGGCGTCGGATGTTGTCAATATGGACTACAGAGACATGTCGTAAAGCTGCTTGCGCGGAAGACCGGTCAGCCGAGCGACGATTCCGGCGGCCTGACGGCGAGCCACACCGTCGGCGACGAGCTGCGCCACCGCCTCGGCGGCCGCGACCGCGTCCGCGGGCTCGCCCTCACCCCCAGGCCCGAGCACCAGTGTGATCTCGCCTTTTGGCGGCTCGGCGAATTGTTCGGCGAGGGCGGCCGCAGGGCCGCGCGCGATCTGCTCGTGCCGTTTCGTCAGCTCACGGCAAACGGCCAGCTCGCGATCAGGGTCTGCCGAAGCGAGAGAACGCAGCGTCGCCGGCAGCCGGCGCGGCGATTCGAAGGCGACGGCAGGCCAGGGCCAGAGAGCAAGCTCCCCCCAGACACGCGCCAACGCCCGCTCACCGCGTGGGAGAAAGCCGAGGAACTGGTAGCGCTCTGCCGAGAAGCCGCTCGCGACCAGGGCGGTCTCGACCGCGGAAGCACCCGGCAGAACGGTCACCTGCACACCAGCCCCGAGCGCGGCAGCCACGAGCCGGGGGCCGGGGTCGGAGATGCCCGGAAGGCCCGCGTCAGAGACGAGCGCGATCCGCTCACCGGCCTGCAGCCGCGGCAACAACTCGGCGGACCGCGCCGCCTCGTTGTGCTCGTGGTAGGAGAGCAGTCGCGCCCGGATCCCGTGCCGCTCCAGCAAGCGGCGTGTATGGCGCGTGTCCTCGCAGAGAACGAGGTCGGCCTCGGAGAGCTCCCTGAGGACGCGGAGGGTCACGTCCTCGAGGTTGCCGATCGGCGTCGCGCAGACCGCGAGCACTAGTTCACGTCTTCGAGCAGGTCGAGCTCGTCGTAAGCGACAAACGCGGCGCCGATCAGGCCTGCTGCCGTACCGAGCTCGGCTCGGACGATCTCGGCGAGGTCCTTCGCAGGCGGCAGCGCTTCCCGATGCATTGTCTGGCGCGCCGGCTCCAGCAGGAGGTCGCTTGCCGAGGCAAAGCCTCCGCCGATGACGACCAGCTGCGGCCGGAAGATGTTGACGAAGCTGCCGATCGCAGCGCCGAGCTTCCGACCGATCCCGTCGAGAATCTCGATCGCTGTCGAATCGCCCTCGACCGCGAGCCGCACCAGCCGGTGCGCGTCGACCGCCGGCCCGAATGCCTCCTGCGCAAGCTTCGTCGCGGCCGTCCCGCTGACATACGCCTCGAGGTGCCCTCGACCGGTGCACGTTCCCTGGCAAGGAATGCCGTCATAGACGAGGACCGTGTGACCAAGCTCGCCGCCGTCGCGGAGGAGCTTGCCGTCGATCACGACACCACCGCCGACGCCCGTCCCCAGCGTGAGCATGACCATCGTGCGAGCCGCCCGGCCGGCCCCCACGCGGTGCTCGGCCAGCGCGGCGACGTTGCCGTCGTTCTCGATCGTGACCGGACGGCCGAGCCGCTCCGTCAGGATTTCCCGCAGCGGGACGTCCTCGAGCGGGACGTTCACCGAGCCGTCGACTCTGCCCGTCTGCTGGTCGATGCGTGAAGGCAGGCCAAACCCCACCGCTGCGATCGAATCGTCGAGCAGTTCTTCCGCCGTCGCGCCAAGCTCCTCGATCAGCCGATCCTGAGAATCCAGCTCGGTGGACCGTTCCCGTCGGCGCTCGACTCCACCGTCTCGCGCCACGATGCCCGCGAGGATCTTCGTCCCGCCCACGTCGACGCCGATTACACGCTCATCAGTCACGCGTTGATCCACTGTGGCGCTGAAGGTACGCAACCGCGTCACGCAGCGTGGCTACCATAGCCCGCCGAATGTCGGCTCCTCGAGGAGAGAAGCCGTATCGCGTCTATCGCGGCGGCCGGGTCAAGGGCAAAGTCCCGACGATCCCTCGACCCACGCGCGAACGCGGCGCCGATGGTGAGGGTCGTCGAGCCTACCGCGGGCCGGGTCCGAAGCAGCCGGCCACAGGTTGGCGAGGCTGGGGCTGGAAGCGGTGGACCGGGCTGTCGATTCTCGTGGTGGTGCTCGTGCTGTTCTTCTGGACGCTCGCCGGGTACCTCGCGTTCCGCGGCGGCGTCAAGGATGCGAACAAGCGCTTGCCGGAGTCCGTTCGGCTCGCACTCACTCCGGACAACGGAATGATGATCTCCCACCCGAGCGACATCCTCCTGCTCGGCACCGACCACTCCCTGAATGCCTCGCGGGCCTCCGACCAGCACTCGGACTCCATCCAGATTCTCCGCACTGATCCGAAGCACCACAAGCTGATCTACCTCTCGATCCCGCGCGACCTCCGCGTCCCTGACATTCCCGGGCACGGGCCCGACAAGATCAACGCTGCCTTCCAGATCGGCGGAGCCCGACTCGCGGCACGCACGATCCACGAGTACACCGGGCTGCCGATCAATCACATCGTCGTCGTCAACTTTCACAGCTTCAGCAAGCTGATCGACAAGCTCGGCGGGGTCGACATCAACGTCCCCGAGCGGATCCTCTCCAACAAGTTCGACTGCCCGTACTCGACCAGCGAGCGCTGCCAGCGGTGGAAGGGCTGGCGCTTCCGCAAGGGCGTGCAGCACATGAACGGCTATCGCGCGCTCATCTATTCACGCGTGCGCGAGAATTTCTTGAATCCGGCCGATTCCGACGTCACACGAGGCGCGAGGCAGCAGGCGGTGGTGCAAGCGCTGATGTCGAAGCTCTCGAGCGCCGGCACCTTCTTCAAGCTCCCCTTCATCGGCGGCGATCTGATGAAGCCGATGGCGACCGACCTTTCCCCGACCGAGTTCGTTCAGCTCGGCTGGCTGAAGGTCCGCGCCGGGTCGACGCTCCATTGCCGGCTTGGGGGGAAGGCCGACGGTGGCTACATCGATCCGAGCGAGGACAATGCGGCGGTCATCGCGATGGTCAAAGGCGAGTCTGCACCGCAGCCGCCGCCGCCGAACGGCGACACGTATCCCCCCGGCTGCTTCGTGAACAAGCTGCCGCCCGGAGGTTAGGAAGCCTTAGAGCCCCTTTCATGATGGGGCCTCGTCGCCGGGGTGCGATGGTCGGTTCCTGGCAAGGACGCAGGGAGTGCCCGTATCAGCAGATACGGGCGCGACCGAGGACGCGGCCAGGGGCCGTCCAGCGCGGCCCGGCGGCTCAGTGCTTCATTGTGAAAG
>JALYLK010000166.1 GCA_030774275.1 Actinomycetota bacterium | reverse complement strand
GTGCCGCGGGGCGGCACGCTGATCGTCGACCAGGACACGTTCACCGAGCGCAACCTCGCCAAGGCCGGCTACGAAGCGAACCCGCTCGAGGACGGCAGTCTCGACGGCTACGACGTCCACATGGTGCCGCTGACGACGATGACCCTCGAGGCGACGAAGGAGGTCGAGGGCGTCACCAAACGCGAGGCCGAGCGCGCGAAGAACATGTTCGCGCTCGGGCTGATGTCGTGGCTCTACCACCGCCCGACCGAGCACACGGTTTCCTTCCTCGAGCGCAAGTTCGCGAAGCGGCCCGAGATCGCCGAGACGAACAAGCGAGCGTTCCAGGCGGGTTACGCGTTCGGGGAAACGACCGAGGACTTCGCCGTCTCCTACGAGGTAAAGCCGGCGAAGCTCCGGCCCGGCACCTACCGGAACATCACCGGCAACCAGGCCCTCGCCTACGGCCTGATCGCCGCCAGCGTCAAATCGGGTCTGCCGCTCTTCCTCGGCGCCTACCCGATCACGCCCGCGTCATCGATCCTCGAGGAGCTCGCGCGCCACAAGAACTTCGGTGTCCGCACCTTCCAGGCCGAGGACGAGATCGCGGCCGTTGGCGCCGCGCTCGGCGCGAGCTTCGGCGGGTCGCTCGGGGTATCGACCTCCGCCGGGCCCGGCGTCGTGCTGAAGAGCGAGACCGTCGGCCTTGCCGTCGCGCTCGAGCTGCCGCTGCTGATCCTCGACATCCAGCGCGCAGGGCCCTCGACCGGGATGCCGACGAAGCCCGAGCAGGCCGATTTGCTGATGGTTCTCTTCGGCCGCAACTCCGAATCGCCGGTGCCGGTCCTGGCTGCTTCGACGCCGGCCCAGTGCTTCGAGGCCGCGATCGAGGCGGCGCGCATAGCCCTCAAGTACCGGACGCCTGTGTACCTGCTCTCCGACGCGTACCTCGCTAACGGCTCCGAGCCGTGGCTACTTCCGGACGTGGACGCGATCGCCACGATCGATGCGGGCTTTACGACCGAGGCGCCCGAGGGTGACTTCCAGCCGTATGCGCGCGACGACGAGACGCTCGCCCGGCCGTGGGCGATCCCCGGCACGCCCGGCCTCGAGCACCGGATCGGCGGGCTCGAGAAGCAGGACCTGACCGGGAACGTCGACTACGACCCCGAGAACCACGACCTGATGACGCGCCTGCGCGCCCAGAAGGTCGCCGGGATCGCCTCCGACATCCCCGAGCTCGAGGTCGATGACCCGGACGGCGCCGAGCTGCTCGTCCTCTCGTGGGGCGGGACGTACGGCCCGGTCGCCGCAGGCGTCCGCCGCGTCCGCGGCGATGGCAACAAGGTCGCGCACGCGCACCTGCACTACCTGAACCCGTTCCCCCGCAACACCGGCGAGGTCGTCGGTGCCTACGACAAGGTGCTGATCCCGGAAATCAACCTCGGCCAGCTCCGGAAGCTGATCCGTGCCGAGTACCTCGTTGACGCGGCCGGCTTCAACCTCGTCCGGGGTCTACCCTTCCGGGCCGGCGAGGTGCAAGAAGCGATCGAAGCGATGTTGTGAGGTAGTGATGCTCCAAAAACTTCTGGAAAAACTGCGCGGCAGCTCCCGAGCGCCCGACGACCTCGCGCTCGGAACGACGCGGCCCGGTGACTTTGCCGACGATCCGGCTACGCCGGAACACGAGGGCGAGGGGCTAGCCCCGAACCCGCACGAGCACGTTAGTGAGAGCGATGATCACGCTTCGTAAGCTCCTCGCCGCCTGCGTCTAATCGGCCGCCCTCGTCTTGCGGCGGAGGCAGCTCCCCCTGCGGGCCACGGCGAAGGGCCTTGATCACCTCGCGAAACGGCCGTCCGACCCACGACGCCGGGACGCGCCACAGGTCGGCCGTGCCGAGTAGCGAGAAGATCCGCACACGGACGAGCGGCGTACCCGGGAGCGCCGGGACGTCGCGACCAAACTCGCGCCGGTGGCCGAAGATTCCGAGTCCGCCGAAGTCGACCTCGATGCCTTCCGGGACGTAGACGTCGATGTTTCCGAGCAGGACGATCGCAGTGATCGTCGTCACCCTGTCCTCGAGCTCGACCTGCCTCAGATCGAGATCTACGTCTCCGAGCAAGACGAGGGCGAAGCCGAACCTCGGCAATCGCCAGCGGCCCGTTCGCACGGTGTTCGCGAGGACGGCTGCCGTGAGGTGCTTCGGTCGGCGCCGCTGCTCGGCGGTCGGACCAGCCGGCAGGTCTCGCCCAATCGGCTCCAGCTCCTCGAAGGTCCTTGCCGCGTAGGCGGCCCCCGCACGCTGTGAAAACTCTTCGAGGGTCAGACGTCCCGCGGCGGTGTGCTCCCGGAGGGCCGACACCGCCCGCTCCCGGTCGGCATCAGAGGCGCGAACGGCCGGGAGTGCCGACGGCGCAGCGGCGCGCGGCGGCGGGAACTCGGCTGCAAGCCGCGGCGCAATCACCTGGTACAGCCGAACCGGACGCTGGAAGTCCTTCAACTGCGACTCGCCGAGGTCTCGGAACTCGATGCCGGGAAGTGCGTGCTCCTCGTCCTCCAGAAGCGCGACCGACGCGTGCGAGAGGAGAACCTGCCCGCCGTGCCCGGCCGCGCAAATCCGCGCGGCGCGGTGCACCGCCAGCCCGACGTACCGTTCGCCGGCGAGCTCGACCGGCCCCGAGTGGATCCCCATTCGGACCCGAACCTCGAGCGGCGGAGGCCATTGCTCGACGCCGAGCGCTTGCTGTGCCGCAACCGCGGCGAGAACCGCGTCGCGCGGCCGCGTGAAGGCGACAAAGAAGGAGTCGCCCTGAGAGTCGACGACGCGACCGCCGTGATCGACGAACGCGTCGGACAAGACGCTTTGCTGCCGAGCCTGAACCGCCGGATAGTCATCGCCGAACTCTCGGATCAGCCGCGTCGAGCCTTCGACGTCGGTGAAGAGGAAGGTCAAGGTGCCGCCGGTCTGCTCGGACATGAGGGCTATTCTGGCGGGTGATGGCCAAGGCGAACGGCAACGGCACCCGGCCCAAGCTTGCCGCGAAGGATTACAAGACCGACCAGGAAGTCCGCTGGTGCCCGGGCTGCGGCGACTACGCGATCCTCGCTGCGCTCCAAGGCTTCATGCCCGAGCTCGAGATCCCGAAGGAGCGGATCGTCTTCGTCTCCGGAATCGGCTGCGCCGCGCGCTTTCCGTATTACATGGAGACGTACGGGATCCACTCGATTCACGGCCGCGCGCCGGCGATCGCGACGGGCCTCTCGGTCTCACGGCCCGATCTCTCGGTCTGGGTCGTGACCGGGGACGGTGATGCGCTTTCGATCGGCGGCAACCACCTGATCCACGCGCTGCGTCGCAACGTGAACATCAAGATCCTGCTGTTCAACAACGAGATCTACGGGCTCACGAAGGGCCAGTACTCGCCGACCAGCCCGCGCGGAAAGGTGACGAAGTCGACGCCGATGGGGTCGCTCGACTGGCCGTTCAACCCGATCTCACTCGCACTCGGCGCCGAGGCGACTTTCGTAGCGCGCGCGATCGACACCGACCGCGCGCAGCTCACGGAGGTGCTCCGCGGAGCCGCGCACCACAAGGGCAGCGCCTTCGTTGAGATCTTCCAGAACTGCAACATCTTCAACGACAAGGCCTTCGACTTCGTCCGCGAGGACAAGGAGAACCGGATCTACCTCCAGCACGGTCAGCCAGTCAGGTTCGGGCCTGAAGGCGAGCGTGGGGTGCGGCTGCGAGGCGACGGGTCGGCCGAGGTCTTCGACGGCGACGGCGACGCGCTCGTCTGGGACGCGCATCATCCCGAGGCCTCGCCCGCGTTCGCGCTGTCGCGCCTGACGCGAGACACCGTGGGCGCGACGCCGATCGGAATCTTCAGAGACATCGAACGGCCGGTCTACGACCAGCTGATGGACGACCAACTTCAGGCGGCGCGCGAGCAGAAGGAGGGCGAGCTCGGCGCGCTCCTCGCTACCGGCGATACGTGGACGATCTCGTAGTCATCGAAAGCGTCCCGACGACGATGGAGGCCGGTCTGATCTGCGGCATTCTCCGGAACGTCGGGATCCGATGCCTCGACCGCCCGACCAACTTCTCCGCCGGCGCGAACGACGGCTGGCCCTCGGGCGGCTGGCGCGAGATCGTGGTTCGCGGCGAGGACGCCGACGAAGCGCGGGAGGTGCTGGCCGCGCAGAGAGCCACTCCCGGCGCAGACAACTAGCCGACGGGAATAGGGTCAGGGCTATCGTGCGTTCCTAGCGTGCTCTGCCCCAACAGGAGGAGGACCTGATGGCAACCGATGCCGCATCCAACGCCGACACGATCGTCCTGATTCATGGCCTTTGGCTGACGCCGCTCTGCTGGGAGAAGTGGGTCGATCACTACCAGAGCAAGGGCTTCAACGTCCTCGCGCCCTCATGGCCAGGCATGGAGGGCGAGATCGAGCAGGTGCGCCACAACACGACTCCGTACGAACGGCTCGGCATCAAGGAAATCGCCGATCACTACGAGAGAATCATTCGCGAGCTCGACAGGCCGCCGATCATCATGGGCCACTCCTTCGGCGGGCTGATCACCCAGGTCTTGCTCGATCGCGGCCTAGGTGCCGCCGGCGTCGCGATCTCACCCGCGCCGATCAAGGGCATCCTCGTGCTGCCGTTCTCGGCTCTAAAGGTCGCGTCGGTCGCTCTGAAGAACCCGGCCAACAGGAACAAGGCCGTGCCCTTGACGCCGGATGAGTTCCGCTACGGCTTCGGGAACCTACTCAGCGTGGAGGATTCCCAGCGCGCCTACGACCGTTTGGCGATCCCCGGCCCGGGACGCGTCCTTTTCCAGGCCGCCTTTTCGAATGTCACCCCGGGCTCCCCGGCTGCGGTGCACCCCAAGAACGGCAAACGGGCGCCGCTGCTCTTGCAGGCCAACGGCAAGGACCACACCGTTCCCGCGGGCGTGACGAAGAACGCCTACAAGATCCAGCGGAAGGCGCAGTCGCCGACCGGGCTCAAGGATTATCCGGATCGCTCGCACTACACGTTCGCCCAGGACGGCTGGGAGGGCGTGGCTGACGACGCGCTGGACTGGGCGACCAAGCACGCGGAGGTGCCGGCCGCGGCCTGAGCCTGGCGCTCTCTGAAAGACACCCTTTCGGGGCTGCGGGGGCTGCGAAGGCCGTCGCGTGAAGCCGATTTGAACGGCCGTGGCACGCGGCTTTACGGACGGCGCACGGCTCATGCGGGCGAGCTTCGAGCTCGTCCGCCAGGACCCTGCGCTCCTCTGGTTCCCCGTCGTCTCGACCTGTTGTCTCGTACTCATCGCCGGCTTCTGGATCTTCGAGGGTGCCTGGCTGTATGCCGTCAACGGGGCGTGGTTCTTGTACGTCCCGCTCGTCGCGATCGGGCTCTACTCGCTCTTCTTCGTAGGAATCTTCTTCAACGTCGCCCTTGCAGGAGCCGCCGCGCAGGTCCTTGACGGCGAGGAACCCACTCTCGGCGCCGGGCTCGACGTCGCCTGGTCGCGGCTGGGCGGGATCGCCGGCTGGGCCGGCCGCTCACTGTTCGTCGCGTTCGTGATCAGCTTCGTCAAGAGCATCAAAGGCCTGCGCTGGCTCGGGGCTGCCGCCCAGATCGCGTGGAGCTTCGCGACGATTTTTGTCATCCCGCTGATCGCCCTCGAGGGCCTCGACTCGGAGGGAGCGCGTCGCAGATCGTTCCAGCTCGCGAAGGAGAACTGGGTGACGGAGACGGCGGCCTGGGCGCCCTTCGCGCGGTTCTGATCGTGCCGGGGATCCTGTTCTACCTCGACGGAAAGCTGCTCTTCGAGGGCCACGTGCATTCGCCCGGGGCGAAGGCGTTGCTCGGCTTCGTCCTGCTGTGCGGGTTCGCACTGTGGGCTGCGGCCGGCGTGGTCAGGGAGGTGTTCGCCGTCGAGCTGTACCGCGTCTCGACTGGCTGAGACCTCGCGCGGGGCAGGGCCCCGATGGCCTTCTCGCCGCGCTCAGCCTGGCTGTAGTCGGTGGCTTGCGGTGTTGCTGACTGCGGCTTCGATCCGCGTCTTCAGCAGGACTGCCGTGCGATGAAGCGCAGGCCGAGGCCCCGGCTCAGTTCGTCCAGAGCCGCTCGCGCGCGGTTTCCGCCGCGGACGGGAACTCGCGGGAGGCACCTGTGTCTCGCGAGCCGAACCAGGCGATCGCCGCGAGCCACGGAAGCGTGCCCAACAAGGGCAGCCAGCTTCCGAGGGCCGCGCTGCCGGAGACCGTCGCCGCGAGCAGCAGCAAGGGCGGCGCGAACCGCGGATTGACGATCCTGTCCATGGACTCAGTGTGCAGGTTGGGCGCGTCGACTGTCCACTCTTTTTCAGCTTCGTTACATTCGGCCGGACGCTTGAGTCAGAGAGGCGGTGCCGAGTCGGCGTGGTACTTGAGCCAAGCTGTGCGCAACTCGCGTGTTCGGCGTTCCAAGCCTGCGACGAGCCACCGGGCCTCCTCGAGCTCGCCGGAGAGGGTTTCGACCCGGCGGATCTCGGTCGCCATCTCGCTGAGCTCGCTCGTCGGGTCGGCGTTCAACTTGGCGAGCCGCTTCTCCGCCGCGCGGAGCTGCGCCTCGGTCGCACGCGCCCAACCGCCGGCCTGGTCGGCCAGCGTGCGAAGCTCGCTCTCGGTCGCCGGCCGGCCGCCGACGACCTCGCGTAGGCGCTTGACGAGCGCGAGATCGAGCTTTTCGGGAAGGGAAGACACTGGGCGCGGCCGAGCTTGCCAGATTGCCTCGCCGGCCGCAGTACGGAAAGGTCGAGCTAGGCCGAAGCGGCCTCAGCAACCAGTTCGGCCACCCGCTCGATCGTCAGGCTGTCCGTGTTGAAGATGAGGTCGTAGTGCGTCGGCAACTCTTCGCCGACGTCGTAGAACCGCTTGAGGTAGTCGGCTCTGCCCGCGTCCGAATCCTTCAGGGCACGAGCAGTATCGGCTTGATCGAGTCCTTCGGCGTCAGAGACACGCGCTGCACGCGTATGGGGCGAGGCCGTGACGAGGACGCGCAAGACCGCGGGTCCGGGACTTATGGCATGGGAGGCAGCATGCGCGACGATGACGGCGTTTCCCCGCGCCGCCGTCTGTTCGATCGTCTCGCGGATCAGTGCCTGAATGTCGTCGCTGTCCAGCTCCTCGCCGGAGCGAAGCGGGACGCTTCCGCCAAACGCCCATGCGTCGCCGCCCCCGCGCGCCATCGCATTGAGTACCCGGACCGCGAGGGACTTTCGCCGCTCCTCGTCTGCAACCTCTGCCGCGTCGATGCCTCCCTTGACCGCCGCCCTCGCGACGATTTCCTCATCCACGCAGAGAAAGCCGAGGCGCTCGGCAACAAGTCGCCCGACTTCCTCGCCGCCCGCGCCGGACGAATGAGAGATGCAGACGACTGTGCGTGTCACCGCGACCGAAGGTACGAGCCCGGAGTGTTGGCGTCAAGGCTCAGTCCGGTGTCTCGGCAGCGACGACAAGCCGCTCGCGCCTCGTCACGAGCACGGCCGCGACGACACCGACGAACGCTGCAACCGCGGCGATCCCGAACGCGACTTCGTAACCGTGCAACGACGGGACGCTCGTGCCCGGGATCAGATGCGCGGTCAGGATCGCCGCGCCGACCTCGCCGCCGATGACGCCGCCAACCGTCCGCATGACTGTGTTCATGCCGGTCGCGACTCCGGTCTCGGTGGGCCTCACGGCCTCGGTGATCAGGGTCGCCATGGCGGCGAAGGCGAAGCCAACGCCGATGCCGAGCACCGCCAGCGCAGCCAGGATCTCCCACGTCTGGCTGTTCCAGAGCGCCAGCATCCCGGCCGAGATTCCGGAGAGCAGCATCCCGGCAGCAAGCGGCCATTTCGAGCCCGTCCGCCGGCCGATCACCCCCGCCGCGGGGCCCGCGAAGAGCAGCGTGATCGAGCTCGGCAGCAGGTAGAGGCCCGCCTTGGTCGCGCTCGCGTTGAAGCCGTAGTGCACGAGGCTCGCCGTGCCGGCTGCCAGACCGCGCGGCGTCTCGACGAAGTTCGGAATCAGCACGAACGTCCCGAACATCGCGAACCCCGTGATCAGCGCGCAGATGTTCGTGAACAGCACTTGCCGCTGGACGAAGACGTGCATGTCGACCATCGGGTCGGGAACCCGCAGCTCAGCGACGACCCAGAGCGCCAGGAAGACCGCGGCCCCGAGGAACAGGCCGTCGACGCGCGCCGAGGTCCAGCCCCAGCTCTCGCCCTCGGTCAAGGCCAGCAGCAGGAAGATCAGTCCCACAGAGAGCAAGGTGGCGCCGAGGAAATCCACCCGCGAGGGCGTCTTGATCGGCGACTCGGGCACGAAGAGGTGGACGAGCACCGCCGCAATCGCCACCGGGATCGCTCCGAAGATGAACAGCCAGCGCCAGGAGAGGTTGTCGACGATCAGTCCCGAGAGGACGATTCCGAAGCCGCCGCCGACTCCGAAGACTGCTGAGATCAGGCCGATTCCGACCCCGACCTTCTCAGGTGGGAACTCGTCGCGGATGATCCCGAAGCTCAGCGGGAACACCGCCGCCCCGAGCCCCTGGAAGGCGCGGAAGAAAATCAGCGCCCAGATGTTCCACGCCGCCGCGGCGCCCACGCAGCCTACGAAGAAAAGCGCGAGCGAGATGACGAGCAAACGTTCCTTGCCGTACTGGTCGCCGAGCTTGCCAAGGATCGGAGTGGAGACCGAGGCCACGAGCAGGAGCATCGTCAGCACCCAGGTGACCCAGGTCGTCGTCGTGTGCAGCTCTCGCTGGAGCGTAGGCAGCGCCGGAATCACCATCGTCTGCTGCAGCGCGTAGGCCGTTCCGGCCACCGTCAGGATCGCCAGCGTGATGTTGTACGGCTGCCGCCCACCCTCGGCCACTAGGCGCAGGCTAGCGATGGGAGTAGCATCGCCCCGGGGGAGAAAGGGAGAGAAGGATGAAAGCGATTCGCTTGGTCGCCGATCGGCGGTCATCTTGCGCGTCGCTCCTCGCCGCAGATGCCCGGCGATTGCGCCCGCATGCGGCCCAGCTGCGAAAAGACCCCGGTCGTGAGGTGTCTCTACAGGCCGAACTCACTCGCTTTTGGGCATCCCGGCGAGCTTTACGTCCCGATCACCAGGTTGGAACCGGCCAAGACTGTCCGGATCGACCCCTAGTGCAGGCACTTGATTCGCAGCAAGTAAGTAGGGAGGAGAAACCATGAAAGCCCGAGTCGCTCTATTGGCAATGTTGATCCTGGCCCTGGGAATTTTCGCTGGCGCGGGATCGTCTCAGGCCAAGCACAACTCAGCAGCGAGTTTGTCGCCGCAGGCGGTGCTGGACTGGAATGCGAATGCGGTCAGCCTCGTATTGCTAGCGCAGCACCCGCGCGAGGTGACGCCGCCTGCGACGAGGTCGTTGTTCCAGGGGGAGGGATCACTCTACGTCTCCTATGTGCAGGCAGCGGTCTACAACGCGGCGGTCGCGATTGGAGGCCGTTATGAGCCGTACGGATTCTCGCTCTTCGCGCCGGAAGGCGCTTCGGCTGACGCGGCGGTGGCGCAGGCCGCGCACGACGTGTTGGCCTACTACCTGACGCCGATCCTCACCGTGGCCCAAGTCGCAACGCTCGACGGCTGGTTGACGACGTCTTTGGGCGCGATTCCTAACGGGCAAGCAAAGACAGACGGCATCTCAGTCGGAAAGGCCGCGGCGCTCGGGATCGAGGCGATTCGCTCCAACGACGGCCGCGACGGCCCCGAAGGCAACTATGGGACAGGCCCGATTGCGCCGGGGGCCTGGGTGCTCACGCCCGGCCCGTTCACGTTTGCGCAGACGCCGTGGCTTGGTTCGATGCATCCGTTCGTGCTCGAGAGCGCCGACCAGTTCAACGTGAAGGCTCCGCCCGAGCTCAGCAGCAACAAGTGGGCGAAGGACTTCAACGAGACGAAGGCGTACGGTCGCGTCGACAGCACGGTTCGGACCGACGACCAGAAGCGGACGGCGTACTTCTGGAATGGGAACGTGACCAACCAATTCAATCGCGAGCTTCGCGACGCCGCGACGCAGTACGACATGGATCTCATCGACGCAGCGCACCTGCTCGCAGCAGGCGACCTCGCCGCCGAGGACGCCGCGATGGCGACCTGGCACGCGAAGTACACCTATCTGTTCTGGCGCCCGCTGACGGCGATCCAGAATGCCGGCATCGACGGCAATTCCAAGACCACGGCGGATTCGACATGGGCGCCGCTGATCACGCATCCGAACCATCCTGAGTGGCCCTCTGCGCACGGCTCCGTCTCCGGCGCACTCACTCAGGTGCTCGCGGAAGTGCTGGGCACAAAGGACGTCAACCTCACGATCTGGGGCGGCGAGAACGGATCGGCAGCGCTAACGACGTCGCGCCGCTACGACTCGATCAACGACATCAGAGACGAGGTCGCAAACGCGCGCGTCTGGGGCGGCTTCCACTTCCGCTCTTCGACGGGCGCGGGCCTCAACTTGGGAGAGAAGGTCGCTCACTGGGATCTCCAGCACGCCTTCCGGAGGGTGAAAGGCGGCGACTGACCAAGAGGATAAGAAAGACCCTTGGATTGAACGACGAAGCCCGCCTGATCAGCGGGCTTCGTCGTGAGGGAGGAACGGTCCGGGAGCTTCACCTGAGAACCTCCTGGTCGGATTCAGCGCTCGCCTCGTTCGCCGGCGTCAGGCTCTCACTCGCGGCCGGCAACCCGTCCGTAAAGGCATTGCCGTCAGTTATGGGGAGGCGAACGGTGAATCGCGTCCCGCGACCGAGCGTGGTCTCCGCCTCGACGGATCCGCCCATGCCTTGCGTCAGCTCCTTGACGATCGAGAGGCCGAGGCCCGTCCCGACCGGGCGGTCCGAGCCGTAACGCGAATAGAGGTAGAAGCGCTCGAAAGCACGCGGAAGATCTTCCTGGCTCAAACCTGGCCCCGTGTCCTCGACGACAAGCAGGCCGGGCTCAGCGGATACGCGAACGACACCGTCGCGGGGAGTGAGGCGGAGCGCATTCTCGATCAGGTTCGAAGCGACCTGCAGAATCCGGTCGGGATCGCCGATCGCGGGCGAGGGCGCAGGCGCGAAGGCTTCGAGCTTGACGCCGAAATCTCGGGCCTGCCCGTCGTAGCGGCGGACGGCCTCGCGGGCGATCGTGGCGAGGTCGACGTTCTCGCGGTGGATCGAGAAGTCGGTGCGGTTCATCCGCGCGAGGTCGAGTAGGTCGCGGACGAGCCGCTCGAGCCGTGCGGCCTCGAGCGAGATTGTCGCCACCGCTTCGTCCATGTCGAAGGCGCCGTCTGCGACTCCCTCGGCGTAGCCGCGAATCGCGGTCAGTGGGGTCTTCAGCTCGTGGCTGACCGAGAGCAAGAACTGTTTTTCGGCCGCGCGCGCCTGAGCGAGCTGCGCCGCCATCTCGTTGAAGGCTCGCGCGAGGCTGGCGATCTCGTACGCGCCTTCGATCGGCACGGGCTCGGGGTTGCGCTCCTCCGCCAGATGGTGTGTCGCATCGACCACCCGCCGCACCGGCCGGACGATCCGGCGTGCGAGCAGAAACGCAGCGAGCGCCGCGAGTGCGATCCCGGCTCCGGCAGCGATCAGCAGGCCGACCAAGAAAGGGTAGAAGGCGCTGTTGCCTCGGCTCCTCGGCCGCAGGAGAACAAGCGCTCTTCGTCCGTTTCCGATCTTCCTCGCCGCGATGAAGTACTCGGTCCCGTGAATTCTGACCGTGCCGTTGACGTCCTCGCCCTTCCGGACGCGCCCTAGGAGGTCGCCCGGCAGGTAAGGCGTCGGCCGCCGCAGGTTGTAGATGCCGACTGCCTGCTCCTGCTGCTTCTTGAGCACTGTCTGGTTCAGTGGCTTCAGATGCGCAAGGGGCGCAATGGCAATCACCTCGCGAGCGGTCAGCACATCGGCCTGGTGCGCGAGCCCTTCGAGGGTCGCGTGCTCGACCTGCCGGCGCGTCAGTAGGGCGCCGACGACAAGCATCAGGCCGATCGAGAGCGCAACCACGAGCACAATCGCCGCGAACAGGTTCGTCCGCAGCGAGCGGCGACGTCTCACGGTCGTACGGTCTTGTACCCGGCCCCGCGAACGGTGCGGATCAACTCGGGCCGGCCGAGCTTGCGACGAAGCTGGGCGACGTGTACGTCGACCGTCCTGGTCCCGCCGGGGTAGGTCATCCCCCAGACCCGGTCGAGCAGCTGATCGCGGCTGACGACGATCCCAGGGTTCTCGAGCAGGGTCGCGAGCAAGTCGAACTCCTTGGTCGTCAGCTCGACCGCGTCGCCGTCGACGATCACCTCGCGGGCGTTCCTGTTGAGCACCACATCCGCGAGCGTCAGCACCTCCTCGGCGCCGCGCCCGTCGGTGCGGCGGAGAACCGCCTTCATCCGGGCGACGAGCTCACGGGGCGAGAACGGTTTCGTCAGGTAGTCGTCGGCGCCGAGCTCCAGGCCCGCAACGCGGTCGGGTTCCTCGTCTCGGGCGGTCAGCATCAGGATCGGCACGTCCGAGCGTGTGCGGATCGTGCGCGCGACGTCGAACCCGTCGATCCCCGGCAGCCGGATATCGAGGATAACGATCCGTATCTGGTGTCGGCCGAGCTCGGCGAGCCCCTCTTCTCCGGACCGCACCCAGACCACCCGGTAGCCGTTCCGTTCGAGATAGCCGCGCGTCATCGAGCCGATCGAGTGCTCGTCCTCGACGAGCAAGACCGTGCCTCCCTGGCTCCCGTTCGGGACGGGCTTCGCGTTCACCTGCCGGTTGCGTAGACCTGGTCGGCCGGCTTGTCGCCGTCGTGCATCGTCGTGGCCATCATGCCCTTTCGCAGCTGGAAGAAGTTTGCACTCTGGCCGTTCAGCTTCACGCGCGCCGTCGAGGTGACTTCGATCGAGACGTCCGTGCCGTCGGCCTCGTGAAGTACGAGCGACGTCAGACCGACCTGCTTGATCCGGCCGTGGTCCAGGCGGTAGTCATGCAGAGCTGTGTCTTGGAGGAACACCTCCGCGCGCACGAGCTTCGGACCGAGCAGGAGCGCGGCTGACGCGGCCGGCCACTTTGGCATTTGCTTGCCTGTGGTGGCGTAGACGCTGCCGGCCGGAAGGTCGCCGACGTGCGAAACCGCGATTTGCATCCCCGCGCGTAGCCGCCGCACGCTGACCGGCGTCTGCTGGCCGTTGAGGAACACGCGC
>JALYLK010000165.1 GCA_030774275.1 Actinomycetota bacterium | reverse complement strand
AGGATCGCTCCCGGCTTCGGCGCGGGGCCCGCGATGCCGCGCACGTAGCCGGCCACCTGTGCGCGGTAGAGACTCTTCTGCTGCTGCCAGGCGTTGAGGTACGGGGTCGGGTCGACCGCACCGTCGTAGCCGAGCCCGAGATAGGCGACAGGATGCACCTCGAAATGGAGGTGGTACGGGGTTCCTTCGGCGTCGCCTGTGTTGCCGACGAAGCCGATCACCTCTCCGGTCTTGACGCGATTGCCGTTCCTGGCGGCCGGCGAGTAGGCGGAGAGGTGCGCGTAGTAGAACTCGTTCCCCTGGCCGTCGCGCAACCAGAGGCGGTTTCCGCCGACGTCGTTCCAACCAACTGAGAACACGGTCCCGTCCGCGCAGGCGAGGATCGGCGTGCCGAGCGGGGCGAAGATGTCGTCGCCGTGATGCCAGCCCCCCGGCACGTCACCGCGAAAACTCCCGAAAGTGTCGGTGAACGACGAGTCCAGCCCGTACACGGGGAAGACGTAGGGGCCGGCGGTCAGCTCCGGCTGTAGTCCGACCGGGATCGGACGCAGTGAGGGGAGGCTTGGCGCCTGGCCACGCTTCGGCTGGACCGGTTTCGTCTGCTTCTTCTTCGTCGGCTTGCCGGGCGTAGTCGGGATCACGGGAGGAGGGGTTCCCGCCTGCACCCACGACTCCACATAACCGACGAGGATCTCGCTGCCGGCCGCGAGGCCGCCGTGGTCGGCCGTCAGGTGGATGTCGAGGCCCGTCACGAACCCGCGATAGCTGGGCGTCTTCCCGGTTGCCGAGCGAACCTCGGCCTGCTCCAGCGTGATCGCATACCCCCAGTCGCCGAGGGTCACTCGACCGTTCGGGCTCGCTGCCTGAGCGACGCCGCCGACGGTGAGCCCGGTGACCGCTGCACCGCTGAGGCTGCCGGTCGCGCTCTGCCCGCTCGTCGACGCCTGCGCGTTCCCGGTGACGGTCGATGCAGTCACCTCGCCGCCGAAGAGCGACAACGAGCTGACCGAGCTCGCGGCCGTCGAACGCGCGTTGGTCGCGACGTCGGTCGAGGCGGAGACCGACAGCGGGCCTGTCGTGAGGACGGAGCCGTCGCTCGGGTAGGCGAACCCCGAGCCGTAACCGACCGCGTCGGGTGGTGCGGAGACCGAGGTCGAGATCGCACTGCCCTGCGCGGAGACGATCTTGACCCCGTACGCAGTCGCGGTCGCGCCGGCCTGCGACCCGTGTGACGACGCGCCGGCGGAGCCGGCAAGTAGCAGCACCGAAGAGAGAGCGAGGACGAGCGGAAACCGCATCGCTACGTCACATTATTGCCCGCGTTGGCGGCGGGCGAACTCGCGGAAACGCTTGCGCGCTGCCTCGTCAGGGCCGAGCGGCGGCTCATCGGCGGTGTCCCGGGCGACCTGTTCGGCGACCGACCGGACCTCGTTTACGACGCGTTCCTTGTAGGCCGGGTTGCCGAGTAGCTGCTCGACCCACGTGTCCGAGCCGTCGGCGGGGTCGATGTCGTTCTCGACCAGCAGCTCGCCGAGCAGGAGCCCGACCCGGATATAGGCGAACGTCTTGAACGCGAGCAACCGCTGCGGCGTGTCCACGAGCTCGCCGATCTCGGGATGCTCGTCCTGGATCTGCGCGACGACCGTGCCGATCGGCTCGTCGACGAGCGGAATCCAGACGTCCTCAGGCCTCGTCATCTCTAGAAGGATAGGCCTCACTCCGCCAGGCTCGCCATGCGAGATTGGCGGCGACGACGAGCATGAAGACGGCGAAGAGCCTGCGCAGGACGTCTTCCGGGAGAGCCTTCGCGAGCTGGACGCCCCCTTCGACGCCCGCGATCGAGCCGAGCCCGATGAGCAGCGCCGCACGCCAGTCGACGTTTCCGTAGCGGTGCTGCTGCCACGCTCCCGCAATCACCGTCGGCAGGATCGCGAGCAATGAGGTCGCCTCGGCATGCACCTGGGTCAGGCCGAGCACGAGCACGAGGGCCGGCACGAAGAGAATCCCGCCGCCGACGCCGAACAGGCCGGAGAGGACGCCGCCGACGAAGCCGAGGACCGCGGCCAGGATCTCCATCAGACGAGGAGGCGGATTCCGACCGCCGTCAGTAAGAGCGCAAAACCGAACGTCAAAGTCCGGGTCTGAAGCCGCTGCTGCAGCGTCACGCCGGCGACGGCGCCAAAGGCCGCCGGCAAGCCGATGAGCGCGGCGGCGCCGGGCTTGACGTCGCCGTGGAACCCGTAGGCGACAGCTCCCGCAGCGGCGGTGATGCCGATCGCCGCGAGCGACGTCCCTGTCGCGCGGCGGGCGTCAAGACCGGCGACCGCGACCAGCAACGGCACGATGACGATCCCGCCGCCGACGCCGAAGAGCGCACTGAAGACACCGGCGACGAGGCCGATCGCGAGCAGGCGCACCACTCTTCGTATCGTATGGCCGTGGCTGCCGAGGACCTGCTCGCACGGTTGGCCGAGAGTCCCGGTGAGGCGGCGATCATGCTCGACGTCGACGGAACCCTCGCTCCGATCGTCGCGCGGCCGGAGCTCGCAACCGTCCCGGAGGAGACTCGGGCCGAGCTGCGCCGGCTGGTCGCGCGGTACGCCCTCGTCGCTTGCATCAGCGGCCGGACCGGCGAGGACGCCGCTCGCGTGGTCGGAGTCGACGGCCCGGTCTATGTCGGCGTCCACGGCCTCGAGCTTGCACCCGAGGCCGAGCCGTGGCGTGAGCCGTTGCGCGAGTTCGCCGAGAGCGTCGACTGGCCGGTCGAGGACAAGGGACTGGCCGTGGTCTTCCACTACCGGCAGTCGGAGGACGAGGAGGCGGCGTTTGCGGAGCTGCAACGCGTCGCGGCACGCGCAACCGCGCTCGGGCTCGAGACCCAGTTCGGCCGGAAGATGCTCGAGGTCAGGCCTCCGGTCGACGCGGACAAGGGAACCGCGGTTCGCGCCCTGCTCGAGCGAAGAGGGCTGCGACGTGCGCTCTACGCGGGAGACGACACGACCGACCTCGATGCATTCCGCGGGCTGGACGGGCTGGACCTCTCGGTGCGGATCGCGGTCGCATCCGCCGAAGGGCCACCGGCGCTGGTCGAGGCCGCAAACCTCGTCGTCGAGAGCCCGGCTGAGCTAGCCGAGCTCTTCCGCCAACTCTAGAGACGAAGCTGTTCGCGCAGCGCGCGCGTCTGCCGGCGTGCGACGTCGAGCTCCGTCCGCGTCTTATCGTCGAGCACGAGGCGGAGCCGGTCGGGTCCCGCCCGCCGGACCTCAGCCACCTTCCCGAGGTTGACGAGATGGCTGCGGTGAATTCGCGCGAAGCGGGACGAGGACAGCAGCTCGGCCAGCTCACGCAGCGACGAAGTCGAAAGGTACGGGCGGTCGAAGGTGTGCACGCGGCTGTAGTCGCCGTCGGCCTCGATCCAGTAGACGGCGTCGTAGTCGAGGAGCGTCTGCGCACCACCCGCGCTGACGACGGCGATCTTCTCGACCTCAGGACGCTGGCGCTTCCGAGCCTGTGACAGACGCTCGACCACCCGCGCCAGGCGCTCGGGCTCCACGGGCTTGACGAGGTAGTCGAACGCCTCGACGGCGAAGGCGGCCACCGCATAACGCTGGTGCGCGGTGACGAAAACGACCTCCGGGTGCTCCGGGCGCTCGAGGACGAGTCGTGCCACTTCGAGTCCGGTCATCCCGGGTAGCTCGACGTCGAGGAAGACGACGTCATAGCGAACCTTCTCGGCGAGTGCGAGGGCCTCACCGGCGCTAGCCGCTTCGCCGACGACGTCGACCTCGGGATGCGCAGACAGCAGGTAGCGCAACTCGCCGCGGGCCGGTTCCTCGTCGTCCACGACCAGCGCGCGGATCATCCGGCGGGCACGTCCAGCCTGACAACGGTTCCGAAGCCGCCTGACTTGAGCCGAACGCCCTCGCCGTAGAACGCGGTCAACCGGCTGTGGACGTTTGCCAGGCCCAGGCCGGCGCCGTCGCCTTCGCCTTCGCCGACCCCGGGTTCGAGCACGCGGTCGAGAGCCTCGCGAGCTATGCCGCGGCCGTTGTCTCGGACGGTTACGCGCAGTCTCCCGCGGCGGACGCGGGCTCTGATCACCAGCCGGAGTGGCCGCTCGGTCTTGCCGTGCTTGACTGCGTTCTCCACGAGCGGCTGGACGAGAAACGGCGGCAGCCTCACCTCGAGCGCCTCGGGTGTCGCGTCAATCGCCACCTCGAGCTGCGGGCCGAAGCGGGCCTGTTCGAGCGCGAGGTAGCTCTGAACGTGCTTGAGCTCCTCGGCGAGGGAGATGAACTCGCCCGGGCGTGCGAGCGTCCAGCGACAGTAGTCCGCGAAGGCGAGAACCAGCTCGCGAGCCCGGTCGGGGTCGGTGCGAATGAAGCTGGCGATCGTGTTCAGGTAGTTGAAGAGGAAGTGTGGCTCGATCTCGGCCTGCAGCGCCTTAAGCTCGGCGGATGCAGCGGCCCGGGCTGAGCCGGCGAGCTCGGAGAGTTGCAGCTGGGCCGAGAGCTGGTCGCCGAGCGAGGTGAGCAGGTCGACGTCGTCGTCGGCGAGCGGCGCGCCGTCGGTTGCGTAGGCGATGAGTGCGCCTACCGGTCCGTCGCTCAGGCGGAGGGGGACGATCGCCGCCGCGCCGAGCGGGCAGGCCGAGTGGCCGCAGGCGACCCGAAATGCGAGCGGCGCGATGCGTGTCTCGTTCTCGGCGAGCGCCTCGAAGACGGGGCGGATCGGGGCATCGCCCGGCGCGTGGTGATCGGCGCCGGCGCCCACGAAGGCGAGCACGCGAGTCGTATCCGTGACCGCGACGGCCCCGTATCCGAGCTTCTCGAAGACCTCGTAGCCGAGAGTTCTCGCGGCGCCGTCCGAGAGGCCGAGCCTCAGTTGCGGCAGCGTCGCGGCCAGCAGCTCGAGCGTTGGAGCCTCGCGGCGCAGTCGGCGAACGCGGGGCATGGTTTTCGGACCGTAGCATCGGCTTCGTGCATGTCGACGAGGCCGTCCTGGCTCCATTGCGCGCCCGATACGGCGAGCCGGCCACGCTCGAGTGGAAGGGCGAAATCTCGGAGCGCGAGCACTCATTGGCCACGTACAACCCCGACCGCGCACACGACGTGACCCTGTTCATCTTCAACGGCGAGCAGCTGGCGCTGATTCGCAAGCACGATTTTGACCCGGGCATCTGGCGGCCGCCGGGCGGGGGCGTCAAACCGGGCGAGGACTTCGTGGCCGGCGTCCAGCGAGAAGCTTTGGAGGAGACGGGGCTTCGGGTCGAGCTCCAGCGGTATCTCGTCGACGCCACGGCTCACTTCGTCTACGTGCCGTACGACGTTCCCTGGCGGACGCACATCTTCCTCGCCACCACCGGCGACGACGTTCTCGCGCCGCAGGACACGGACGAAATTCAGGCAGCCCGCTGGGGCACGCTGCCGGAGCTCTCAGGTCCGCTCAGGGAGCGGCTGCTGGCCACCGGCCGCGCGTTCTGGCGGTACCGCGTCGCCCTCCATGATGCCGCCGCTGAAGCCCTCGCCCGCTAGTTCCGTGTAACGAAAGTGTGACTCTTCGTCCACACCTGTCGCGTTGTGCCAGTTCGTGGGGTCAGACCCCAACGAACTGCGCAACCGCCGCGCCCGCGAGCGGGTCGCGCTACTCGTCCAGAAGCGACAGGACCTGCGGGATTGCGGTGATGCGCGGACCTCTCCACTCTCGAACCTCGTCCCACAGCGGGTCCTCTCCCGCACGGTGGATGAGGACGGCCCGCATGCCCACCCTTTCCGCGCCGGCGAGCTCATCGTTCGCGCCGTCGCCGACGAACACCGCATCCTCGGGCTCAACGTCGAGCTCCTCGCAGGCGATCCGGTAGATCCGTGGATCCGGCTTCCGCAAGCCCACTGAGCACGAGAAGACGGTGGCGTCGAAGACGTCTGCGAAAACCGTCTCGCTCCACACGTCCGGGACGTCCTCGCTGCAGACCGTGATCAGCCCGAGGCGGTGGCCACGAGCATGCAGCGTCGCGAGCGTCTCGACCGCCCCCGGCCGCGGCGAGAGCAACGCGCGAGTGGACTCACGTCGCCAGTCAACGAGCTCGTCGACCAGCTCCTCCGCGACCCCGATCCCGAGCAGGTAATTGCGCAAGGTCCCGCTTTCGCGCACTGCACGGCCTTCCAGCCAGAGCGCGGCGAACTCGTCCGGGTCGCGACCGAGCCGCTCGGCCACACGATCCTGGAACGCCCGTCCGGCGTCCACGTCGAAGTCGACCAGCGTGTCCCACAAATCGAAGATCACCGCGCGGACGGGAGCGCCACCGAGACGCCCCGGACCGTTGTCGCTCACCCGAGCAGCTTCTTGATCTGCGGCCACGTCCGCGTATTCAGCACCTGCTCCTTCGTGAGCCAGGCGCGCCGAGCCTGGCCGACGCCGAGCTCCGGATACGCGAGCGCCCTCGTCGAATGGGCATCGCTGGAAATCGAGAGCAGCACGCCCGCCTCCCCGGCCGCCCGCGCGTGGGCGTCGCGAAGGTCGAGCCGGTCGGGCTGGGAGTTGATCTCCAGGAACGTCTTCGTGGCGAGCGCAGTCTCGAACACGCGGCCGAGGTCGATGTCGGCCGGCCCACGGCGGTTGATCTTCCGCGCGGTCAGATGCCCGATGCAGTCGACGTGCGAGTTCTCCATCGCCGCCAACACGCGCTCCGTCGGCGAACGGTCGAACGCCGTGTGCAGGGAGGCCACGACCCAGTCACGCCCGGCCAGCGTCTCGTCGTCGACGTCGAGCGAGCCGTCGGCGCGGATGTTTACCTCGATCCCCTTCAGGATCCGGAAGCGGCCAAGCCGCTCGTTGAGCGCGTCGATCTCCCGGTCCTGAGCCTCGAGCCTCCCGTCGCGCAGGTAGTGCGAGTGGTCGGTCATCGCCAGGTACGAGTAGCCGCGGCTCTTCGCCTCGGCGGCCATCTCCTCGACCGAGTTCTTGCCGTCGCTCGACCAGGTCGAGTGCGCGTGCAGATCGCCCCGGAGGTCGGACAGCTCGACGAGCTCCGGCAGCTCGCCCTTCCTCGCCGCCTCGAGCTCGCCCAGGTTCTCGCGCAACTCCGGCGGGATGTACTGGTAGCCGAGGAACTCGTACAGTGCCTCCTCGCTCCCCGTCTTGAAGAT
>JALYLK010000164.1 GCA_030774275.1 Actinomycetota bacterium | reverse complement strand
ACGCGAGCGAAGCCAACCGGCGAGCAGGTGCGCCTGCGCCTCGGTGCCGGTGACCTTGATCTGCTTCACCGTCGCGATCTGCGGCCAGAGGGAGGCCAGCATTGGCCGCCACCGGCTCGTGCGCGCCCAGGCGATGTCCGAGACCGCGACGCGATCGAAGATCTCAGCCGCCCGCGCATAGGGCGCCGGAAGGCCCGGCCACTCCGTGCTGTCCACGATCAGCCGGTCGGCGACCTCGATCAGCTCCTCGAACGCCGAATCGCCGAACGGAGGCACGCCCCGCCAGCGCACGAAGACAGGCAGATCGGAGACGAGCAGGGGCTCGACGACGCTCGCCGGATGCTCGGCGCTCGCCCCGTGCAGCCGGATGCGGATCGTGTCCGTACAGATCATCAACCCCAGGCTCGACGGGAAGGACTCGGAGTCGACCTTTCCCTCGAGACCTTTCCCGTTCGACTGGGGAAAGAGGACGATCGTGCGCGACGGATGCCGCTCCGCGAGCCCCGCGAGGACGTCCTCGGCCGCCTCGACCCACTCCTCGGGCACCCAGGCAATGTGCGTCATCACGTTCGTACGCAAGCGGGAGCCCTCATCGCCGATGCGGAGCGCCGCGAGCTTGCGCTCGATTCCCGAGACCGTGCTCAGTGCCGACGCCATGATCGCCCGTCGCGGTGCATCAGCTCGTCCGAGCTCGGCGGCCCCCAGGTTCCCGCCGCGTAGTTCGGGAACGACGGCCGGTCCCGCCGCCAGAAGGCGACGATCGCGTCGACGAGCTGCCACTGCTCGATCACCTCGTCCTCGCGCGTGAAGAGCGACGCGTCGCCGCGCATGCAATCGACCAACAGCCGCTCGTAGGCCTCAGGCAGCTCCACGCGAAACGCACCGCCGTAGAGGAAATCCATGTGCACGGTCCGGATCTGCAGTCCCTGGCCCGGAACCTTCGCCCCGATCGCAAGCGAGACGCCTTCGTCCGGCTGGATGTGGATCAGGAGGACGTTCGGCCGTAGCCCTTCCGCCGCAGCCTCCTCGAATGGCGGGTGCGGCGCGCTCTTGAACTGGATCGCGATCGTCGTCTCGCGGCGCGCCAGTCGCTTGCCGGCGCGGACATAGATCGGGGTGTCGGCCCAGCGCCAGTTGTCGACGAAGAGTTTCGCGGCGACGAACGTCTCCGTCATCGAGTTCGGGTCGACACTCGGCTCCTCACGGTAACCTGCGACTTCCTGACCCTCGATGTAGCCGGGACCGTACTGTCCGCGCACGACGTGCTTCGGTCCAGGCGTGTGGATCGCCTTCAGCACCTTGACCTTCTCGTTCCGGACCGAATCGGCCGTGAAGTCGATCGGCGGCTCCATCGCCGTCAGCGCGATCAGCTGCAGCAGGTGGTTCTGGAAGATGTCGCGAATCGCGCCGGCCTGCTCGTAGTAGTCGGCCCGTCCTTCGATACCGAGCGTCTCCGCAACGGTGATCTGGATGTGGTCGATGAACTGACGGTTCCAGATCGGCTCGAAGATCCCGTTCGCGAACCGCAGCGCCAGCATGTTCTGGACTGTCTCTTTGCCGAGGTAGTGGTCGATCCGGAAGATCTCGCTCTCGTCGAAATGCTTGTGCAGCAGCGCGTTCAGCCTCTCGGCCGACTCCAGGTCGTGACCGAACGGCTTCTCGACGATCAGGCGCGTCCACCCTTTCCTCGATCGGTGCTTGCCCACCCACTCGACGATCGAGTCGAACGCGGCCGGAGGAACGGCGAGGTAGTAGACGCGGTTGCCGGCCGTGCCGCGTCGCTCTTCGAGGTCGCGCAGCGCCTCGGCGAGCTTTCCCTCGTCGGAAACGTAGTGCATGCCCTGCGCCAACCACTCCCAGACGTCATCGCGGAATTCGTCGCGGCCGAACTCCTGGACGGCGGCCTTCATCCGCTCGCGGAACTCGTCGTCGGTCTCTTCGGTGCGGGCGACCCCGACGATGCCGAACTTCTCTGGCAGCAGCTGTCGCAGCGCAAGCGAGTAGAGCGCCGGGAAGAGCTTCCGCTTCGTCAGGTCGCCCGATGCACCGAAGATCACCATCACGCACGGCGCCGGCCGGCGCGAGAGCTGAAGCCCTTCCAGCAAGGGGTTTTCCAGCCGCTGATCCTCCGCGAGGGCCATCAGTACCCCTTCCAGTGATGCCGCCGAGTTCCTGGGTCGCGAGCACCAAGCCAGAGGCCGCACTCGCTCGCGGCCAAGGCTGGCAGCCTTGGCAAGAGCGAGGGTGGACTCTGGCGTCGCGTGATCGCGGGCCAGGGGCCGGCATGTGTCGCTGGAAGGGGCACTAGCGCGGGTCCGAGCTGGCCTTCGTCTGTTCGACCTCGCGAATCGCGTGGCCGCCGAACTGGTTGCGCAGCGCCGCCACGACCTTCGGCGAGAACTTGTTCTCGTCGCGCGAGGCGAAGCGGGCGAACAGCGAGGCCGAGATCACGGGCGCGGGAACGTTCTCATTGATCGCCTCGGTGATCGTCCAACGGCCCTCGCCCGAGTCCTCGACGTAGGGCGCGATGTCGTCGAGATGGGAGCCGTGCTGCTCGAAGGCCGAGTGGAGCAGTTCCAGCAGCCAACTGCGGACAACCGAGCCGTAGCGCCAGATGCCGGAGATCTGATGCATGTCGAGCTCGTACTCGGAGTGGTCCATGATCTCGAAGCCCTCCGCGTACGACTGCATCAGCCCGTACTCGATCCCGTTGTGGATCATCTTCACGAAGTGCCCCGCGCCGCTCGGGCCGACGTGCGCGTAACCGTCCTCCGGCGCGAGCGTCTCCAGGATCGGCTCGATGCGGCCGACCGGCTCATCGTCGCCACCGGCCATCAGGCAGTAGCCGACCTCGAGCCCCCAGATCCCCCCGGAGACGCCGACGTCGATGAAGTTGATCCCTTTCTGTTGGGCCTGCGCGTAACGGCGCTTCGAGTCGTGGAAGTTCGAGTTGCCACCGTCGACGATCGTGTCTCCCTTGTCGAGGATTCCCAGCAGTTGCTCGAAGGTGTCCTCTGTGATCTTCCCGGCCGGGATCATCATCCAGACGGCGCGTGGCTTCTCGAGCTGCTGCGCCAGCGCTTCGAGCGAGTCGGCGGTGGAAGGGACCTTCGGGTCAAAGGTCTTGATGTCGTGACCGCCCTCGGTCAGGCGCTCGGTCATCCCACTGCCCATTCGGCCAAGGCCGATCATTCCCAGTTCCATCAGAGATCCTCCAGTCGGATGCGCGCGACACGGCGGCCGCGTTCCTTTAGCGATGCGAAGTCGCCTGCCGCCTGGGCGCGGATCAGCCGCGCGAAACCGAAGGGCTTGCCTGGAATGGGCAGCTCCTCACCCTGGTCGTCGACCACCTGCAGGAAGAGGCCCGTGTTCGGGCCCCCTTTGTGGAGCTGGCCGGTCGAGTGCAGGTAGCGCGGCCCGAGCCCGTGAGTGACGACGCAGCCGGTCTCGCGGCGAGCCCGCTCGATCAGCGGCTGCAGCTTCGACTCCTGCCTCGGGTCGATGAAGGCCTGGATCGCGACGTAGTCGCCCTGCTGCGCCTGCGCGAACAGTTCTCCCGGCGAGGACTCGGGCTCCAGCTCTACGTCGCCGCCCGCAAGCACCTCGTTCGTCTTGTCCTTGGCCGCCTGGACGTCCGGCTGGTCGAAGGGGTTGATTTCGAGGTACGAGCCGGCCACCGCCACCGCGAACTCCCAACGGAAGAACTCCTGGCCGAGCTCGTACGGATCCTCGAGCCGGACCTCGCCGCGCTGCCGGTCCGGACCGTCGGGAGACTCGCCCGGTGCGGGCACGAGGCCCTTGCCGTTCTTGCCGGTCGACTCCGCGATCAGCTGCTCGGCCCAGAGGCCGAACCCGCCCTCGGTCTCGTCGATGCAGACCTTGTCGCGGCCGGCCCGCCAGCCTTCGCCGAGCTGCTGGCCGAGCTCGAGGCCCGGATTGCCGTCCCCAAAATGGCAGGCCTCGACCATCTCTGCAGTGCGCTCGAGCAGCCGCTCGAGGTCGATCCCCAGCAGAGCCGCCGGCACCATCCCGAACGGCGACAGCGCCGAATAGCGGCCGCCGATCGTCGGCTCGCCGGCGAAGACCTCCAGGAAGCCCCGCTCGCGCGCGAGACTCTCGAGCTGCGAGCCCGGGTCGGTGATCGCCACGAAGAACTCGCCGCGGCCGCCGTTCCGCTCCCAGAAGAAGTCCAGCTGCGAGCGCGTCTCCAGCGTCGTTCCGGACTTCGACGAGGCGAGGAACAGCGTCCGATCGAGGTCGAGCATCTCGAGCGAGTGTCTGATCATGGCCGGGTGAGTCGTATCGAGCACGTGCAGCGAGCCCTCGCCGAAGCTCTGCCTGAGCACGATCGGCGCCAGGCTCGAGCCGCCCATGCCGAGCAGGACGAAGGTGTCGATCACGCCGGGCGCGCCGACCTCGTCAGCGAACCTCTGTAGATCGCCGATCCGCTCACGCATCCGCTGCGGCTCGTCGAGCCAGCCGAGCCACTTCTCCTCACCTGACCCGGTCCAGACGGTGGGATCGCGGGCCCAGATCCGCTCCACGAGCTGCTCGGTCGCGACCTGCACGACTATGCCGCGGCGAGTTCGCCGCGCTTGGCGCTGATGCCGTCGAGCAGCTCGGCGAAGGAGTCGGCGAACTTCTGAACGCCCTCCTCCTCGAGCACGCGGACGACGTCTTCGTAGTCGATGCCCGCCTCGGCTAACTGCCCGAAGAGACCCTCCGCTTCATTGATGCCCTGCGCGAGAGTGAGCGCGACCTCGCCGTGGTCCTGGAACGCGCGAATCGTCTCCTCGGGCATCGTGTTAACCGTCTCGGGACCGATCAGCTCCTCGACGTACATCACGTCGCGGTAGGCCGGGTTCTTCGTCGAGGTGGAAGCCCAGAGGCAGCGCTGGGTCGTGGCTCCCTTTGCCGCCAGCGGCGCCCATCGCTCACCGGAGAAGAGCTGCTTGTAGCGCTGGTAGGCGAGCTTTGCGTTCGCGATCGCAAGCTTCCCTTTCAGCTCGTCATGGCCGCCGATCTCGTCGAGCCGCTTGTCGGTCTCCGTGTCCACGCGGGAGACGAAGAAGCTCGCCACCGAGGCGACCTTGGACGGATCGCCGCCCGAGGCGACCAGCCGCTCGAGTCCACGGATATAGGCCTCGGCGACCTCTTCGTAGCGCTGCAGAGAGAAGATCAGGGTGACGTTTATGTTCTTGCCGCTCGCGATCATCTCCTCGATCGCGGGCAGGCCTTCCTTCGTCGCGGGGATCTTCACGTGCAGATTCGGCCTGTCGATCTCCGCATGTAGGCGCCGCGCCTCGGCAATCGTTCCCTCCGTGTCGCCGGCCAGGTTTGGGTCGACCTCGATCGAGACGTAGCCGTCCTGGCCGTGGCCCTCATCCCAGACTGGGCGAAGCACGTCGCAGGCATCGCCGACGTCCTTCTCGGCGAGTTGCCAGAAGATCTCCTTGGGATCGTCAAGCTCCGCAAGAGACGCGCGAATCTGCTCGTCGTAGAGGTCGCCCTGGGAGATCGCCTTCTGGAAGATGGTCGGGT
>JALYLK010000163.1 GCA_030774275.1 Actinomycetota bacterium | reverse complement strand
CGGACCCCGGGCTCGTTGTCCCGGAGCGGGAGATCGAAGGCGTACAACGCCCGCGGTTTCTCGGCGCCGAGCTCTGGTCGGAAGCGGGTCCTCCCGACGCCGAAGAATTGCGGCGGCTCGTCGTGGTTGGCCTTGAGAAGGGGTTTCTGACCTATGAAGAGATCGCAGCCGCGCTCGAGGACGTCGGCCTGACGAGCGAGCAGAGCGAGGACTTCTACTCCTACCTGGTCGAACGGTCGATCGATCTGGTCGCGGGCGAGCAGCGCGAGCAGTCGCCGCACGAGCAGCCAGCGCTCGTCGAGGACGACCGGAAAGGGGCGCGGAAACTGGACCTGAGCGTCGAGCCCTCCCTCGACTCCTTAGGCCTGTTCATGCGCGAGGTCGGGAGAGTGCCGCTGCTGACGGCCGACCAGGAGGTCACGCTCGCGAAGCGGGTCGAGCGCGGGGACATGGCGGCGAAGACGCAGATGATCGAGGCCAACCTGCGGCTCGTCGTCGCGATCGCTAAGCCGCACCTCGGACGCGGCCTCTCGTTCCTCGACCTGATTCAGGAGGGCTCGCTCGGGTTGATCCGTGCGGTCGAGAAGTTCGACTATCGCAAGGGCTTCAAGTTCTCGACCTACGCTCACTGGTGGATCCGGCAGGCGGTCCAGCGCGCGATCGCCGACACAGCGCGGACGATCCGGATCCCGGTGCACATGTTCGAGCGGCTGAACCGGGTCACCTACGCTCAGCGGCAGCTCGTGCAGTTCCTCGGTCGCGAGCCGCGTCCCGACGAGATCGCCGCTGAGCTCGAGCTGACGAGCGAGGAGGTGCGGCAGATCTTGCGGATGGCGCAGTTTCCGATCTCGCTCGAGAAGCCAATCGGCGAAAACGAGGACGCGAAGCTCGGGGACCTTGTCGAGGATGAATTGGCCGAGTCGCCCTTCGACGTGGCCTCGGTCTCGCTGCGAGGTGAGGACATCGAGCACGCACTCGCAGCGCTGCCCGAGCGCGAGCGCCAGGTGATCGAGCTTCGGTTCGGCCTCCACGACGATCAGCCGCGAACCCTCGAAGAGGTTGGGCGCACCTTCGGCGTCACCCGTGAGCGGATCCGCCAGATCGAGAACACCACGCTCAAGACGCTCGCGTCGCTACCGGAAGCGCAGCGCCTGAGGGACAGCTTCTAAATCCGGCCCGTCCGCGAAAGACCACGGATCGGGATACCCGGGTGAGTCGTCGCATGAACACCTGCGTGCTCTTCTAGGTGTGGGCTTGTGCGTCTTCGTAGTGCTAGCGTGACCCACTAATGGCTGATCCTGTCTCGTGGTTGCAGATCGAGCAGGGCTGGAAGGTGGTCACCTCCGATCGCGTTATCGTCGGCACGGTCGCGCAGGTCGAGGGCGATAAGCAGAGCGACATGTTCGACGGGCTGGCCGTCGAGTCGAGGCAGCCCGCACAGATTCGTTATGTGCCGGGTGAGCAGGTCGGCGCGATCTACCCCGGCGAGGTGACGCTGAAGATGGCGTCCGCGGACACCGGCAGTCTTGAGCCGTTTCAAGCGCCGCCGCCCGAGACGAAATGGCTTCCGGGAAAGGCACCGCTCGCGACTCGGATGTCGAACTGGCTTCGGGGAAAGCGCTGAGGCGCGCCAAGGAGCCGTTGTTCGGGCCCACTGGATGCGAGGTGCGTGATCCTGTGACGTTGGCACCGGTTGCAACCACGGGGCTCCATAAAGGCTCCATCTTTCTGTTGTCCGTTTCGGCTACGAACACTGCTGCCAGCGACAGCCTTCCTCAAAGAACATCCCGAGCTGACCGACCGCTGAGATCGAGAAGCCTCCTCCCCGATGGGGACGCTCATTCTCTGTCAGTGACCGACCGACAGACAGAGCGACACCGCCGTGTTGTTATCCGGCGGAAGTGCGACACGGCCCTCCACGGGACAACGATGCGTAACCCAGCTGGGCAACAAACGCCACCAGAGCAGCCACGTTTTCGGACGGTCCCCGCGGCCGCGCGTGGGAACATCGCGACGGAAAATGACGCAGCTTCTAGACCCCCAGCCAGCAGCGTTTTGCAGCGCCCCGCGGCCGGTCTCGCCGCCCGTTCGCTCGGACCCCCACTTCGCCCAGGTCTCGATCCGCTATCGGTCGCGTTTCGCGGTACGCTCCCGGCTGCTTACGAGTCAGGAGGTTTGCGTAGTGGACTTGCACCCGTTGCTGGCGACCTTCACCTATAAACACACGCGCTGGCTGATCCAGATCGGGCTGCTCGTCGGTCTTGTCGGCTCGCTCGGTGTCGCCGCCGGCGGCATGGGCAGTCGCGCTCGTACCCAGGCGTTCGCGATAGGCGGGCTGCTGCTCGCGCTCGGGCTCGGGCTCGTCATCATCGCCGTGCACTTCGGCGTCTCGCCGTTCCGGCACCGATAACGGAGACTGCAACACTCGCTAAAAGGCACCTGGCGTGGCCTGAGGAATCGATGCCTCTTCAGGCGAGTGCCGGGGTTTTCGGGTCTATGAAGCGGTTTGGTGCCAAGTCGGCCGGACGTCTCGCTCACATTCTGTAACGCGCC
>JALYLK010000162.1 GCA_030774275.1 Actinomycetota bacterium | reverse complement strand
GCCGACGACCCCGGCTCCGATGATGACGACGTCGCGGACCGACGCTTCCTCGGTCACCGTGCGAGCTCGGCCAACGCGAGCGCAGCGTCCTCCCAACGCGACAGGTACTCCTCCGCTGCTGAGGCTGCGAGCTGCGGCTCGAACACGGCGACCGACTCCCAGTCCCCGACGGCCTCGCGGGGCGTCTCCGCCGCGCCGCTGCCAAGCCGCGCGAAGGCGCCGACGCCGAGTGCGGTTGCATCTGCAGATGGGTAGAGCTCGACCGGTGCCCGTAGCAAGTCCGCTTGCGCCTGCATCAGGGCCGCAGAGCGTGTCAGCCCACCGTCGACCCGGAGCCGCTCGAGCGGCCTGCCAATGTCGCCCCCCATCGCCTTCGCGAGAGAGGTGACCTGCGCGGCGATCCCCCAGATGACCGCGCGCACGAGGTCATCGCGGCTCGTGGCGAGCGAGAGCCCGAGCCAGCCGCCGCGTGCCTCCGGAGCCCAGAACGGCGCGCCGAGGCCTGCGAGCGACGGTACGAACAATGCTTCGGTCTCGGCAGCGCCGATCTCGTCGAGTTGTGCTGCGCCGGAGACGAGCTCGAGCTGCTCAAGCCACGAAACCGCAGAGCCCGCGCTGTAGACCTGGCCGTCGAGGCAGTACGTTGTCGCGCCGCCAAGCCGCCACGCGACGCAAGCCGCCAGCCGGGCCCGGGAATGAACGACCTGCTCGCCGGCCGTTGCGAGGATGAACGCGCCGGTTCCGTACGTGCATTTTGCTTCGCCGGGCTCGAAGCACGACTCGGCGAAGAGCGCCGCCTGCTGGTCGACGGCGAGCCCTGTGACGGGCAGGGGGTCTCCGAAGACCTCGGTCTCGCCGATGGCCGCATCGCAATCGACGATCTCCGGCTGCTCGCCCGGATCGAGCCCGAACAGCGAGCAAGCCTCTTCGGACCACGCGGCGCTCTCGAGATCGAGCAGCATCGTGCGCGACGCCGTCGCCGCGTCAGTGACGAAGACGCCGGCGAGGCGCTGATTGAGCCACGCGTCCACGGTGGTGACCACGCCTTCGTCGCCCTGCTCACGCCGCAACCAGGTCATCTTCGGCGCCGCGAAGTACGGGTCGAGCGGCAGGCCGGTCAGCTCCGTCAGCCGGTCTGCCTGGGGCTCGAGCTCGCGCGTCACGCTGACCGCCCGCCGGTCCTGCCAACTCAGCGCCGAACCGAGCGGCCGACCGCTCTCACGGTCCCAGCGCAACACCGTCTCCCCCTGATTTGCGAGCCCGACGGCCGCGACCGGTGCGCCGGCATCCTGCAGGGCCGCCCGGCCCGCGTCGACGATCGATTGAAAGAGCTCCTCGGGGTCTTGCTCGACGGCGCCCTGCGCTCCCGCTTGCGGGTGCACCGGAGCGTTGCCCTCGCCGAGCACCTCGCGTCCATCGGACACCACGAGCGCCTTCGTCGAGGAAGTGCCCTGGTCGATCGCGAGCACGTTAGTCACCGAGTGCGCGATTCTCTACGACGACGCGCGCTGACTCAAGAACAGCGGGTTTGCCGACTGGGTAGTTGCGATGAGTTTCCGGGTAGCCGCGGGTCTTATTTCACGATCCCGCTAGCGTCCGACCGAAGATGGATTCGGCTCTGCGGGAACGCTCGATTCCGACTGGAGGGAAATGAGATGCCCGAGCACAACACCGGAACACGCGAGGAATGGCAGGCGGCCCGCGACGAGCTCGCCAGGCTCGAGGCTGAGCAGGCGGAGCGAAACGAGGAGGTCAAGACAAGGCGTCTCGATCTCCCGTGGGTCCCGGTCGAAAAGGAGTACGAGTTCGACACCGAGGACGGCAAGAAAACGCTCGCCGAGCTCTTCGGCGGGCGATCGCAGCTGCTCGCCTACAACATCATGTTCGGGCCCGGCTACACGCTCGGCGCCTGCCCCGGCTGCACGAACCTGGGGGATGGGCTCGACGGCTCGCTCGTCCACCTGAACCACCGCGACGTGACGCTGCTCTGCTTCTCGCGAGCGCCGATCGAGCGGCTGACCGCCTACAAGCAGCGGATGGGCTGGGAGTTCCCCTACGTCTCCACCTACAACACCGATTTCCCCTTCGACTTCGGGCTCGTGCTGAGCGAAGCGCAGGCTCAGGAGA
>JALYLK010000161.1 GCA_030774275.1 Actinomycetota bacterium | reverse complement strand
GAGCCGCGGTGAACCTTCCTGCGGCAGGTTCTGCGCAGAAAGGAGAGCTCAAGATGTCCACGATTCCGACCGAGCCAGGCGGAATAACCCCTGGGACGTGGGGAGGCGCCCGGATGCCGATCCCCGGCAACGCGGAGTTCGCCGTCTACTTCCTGATCGAAGTGATCTTCGCCCTGATCTGGATCATCGCGGACTCCGTCGACACGCGACAGTGGGTCCTCTACACGACGATCCTGACCGCCTTCTACATGCTCAGCCGCGGGATCGCCAAGGCGAGCCGCGTGCTCGAGCAGTAGCTCAAGCGCTCGTCGTCTCGAACCGAAGCTTCGTGCTCTCGCGCGGGACCGCCGTCGGGTAGTCCCGCGTGAGGCACGCGCGGCAGAAGGTCGACTCCGGGCGTCGTGTCGACGCCTGCAGGCCTTCCAGCGAGAGGTACGCGAGCGTCGTCGCGCCGATGTATTCACGCACTTCCTCGACGGTGCGCTTCGCGGCGATCAGCTCGTCCTCGTCGGCAAAGTCGATCCCGTAGTAGCACTGGGAAATGATGGGCGGCGACGAGATCCGTACGTGCACCTCCGCGGCGCCGGCCTCGAACAGCATTGCCACGATCTGCCGGGTCGTATTGCCGCGCACGATTGAGTCGTCGACAGCGACGACGCGCTTCCCCTTCACCTCGGCGAGCGGGTTGAACTTCAGCTTCACACCCTGTTCGCGCAGGCCCTGGTCGGGCTGGATGAAGGTGCGCCCGACGTAGCGGTTCTTGATCAGGCCCTCGCTGAAGTCGATTCCTGTGGCACGGGCGAAGCCGATTGCGGCCGGCGTGCCCGAGTCCGGGATCGGCAGGACTAGGTCGGCTTCGACAGGCGCCTCCTCTGCCAGGCGTTCGCCCATCCGCACGCGGGCGCCGTGGACCTCCACGCCCGCAAGGCGCGTGTCCGGCCGCGCGAGGTAGAAGAACTCGAACATGCAGAGCGCGCCGCCGTTCGCCTGCGGGACGGCCTGCTCGGCGCGGAACCCTTCGTCGTCGATCACCACGAGCTCTCCCAGGCCGACCTCGCGCTCGAGCTCGGCGCCGACGAGGTCGAGCGCGCAGGTCTCGGAAGCGAGCACCCAGTCACCGTCGAGGCGGCCCAGCACGAGCGGGCGGAACCCGTGCGGGTCGCGAAAGCCGATGAGCTTGCCTTCGGCGAGGGCGGTCACCGAGAACGCACCCTCGAGCTTCGCGATCGCGTTCGCGATCGCCTCCTGCAACGGCGCCGGATCGTTGGCGATCAGCGCCGCGATCACCTCGGTGTCGGAGGTGGTGACGAGCTTGACGCCCTCCTCGGCGAGCTGCTCGCGCAGCTCGGCGGCGTTGACGAGGTTCCCGTTGTGCCCCAGCGCCACCGTGCGCGCACGGCCGTGGTGGACGAGCGGCTGCGAGTTCGTCCAGTGGGTCGAGCCGGTCGTCGAGTAGCGCGTGTGGCCGATCGCGACCTGGCCGTGCAGGCCGCGCAGCTTCTCCTCGGTGAAGACCTGGGTGACGAGGCCAAGGTCGCGGAGAACGGTCAGCCGGCCCTCGTCGGAGACAGCGATGCCGGCCGACTCCTGGCCCCGGTGCTGGAGGGCGAAGAGACCGAAGTAGCTGACGCGCGCGACATCGCGGTCGGCGGAGCGAATGCCGAAGACGCCGCACATCAGGCGACCTCACCGATCTGGACGAGTCGCTCCCAGTCAAGCCCGGGGACCTGGTCCGGGGACAAGGCCAGAACCGCGGCTGCGCCGGTGGGGTTCGCAGGCAGGTCGACCTTCGCACGGGCGCCGCTCCAGGCAGCCGCCTCGGCAATCGCGCGCTCGACCCCGCCGTCGGAGAGGTCGTGCGCGAGCGAAAGGACAGGGGCCGATCGCCACAGGAACTCGATCAGCGCGGCCTTGTCGGCGAGCGACTCGCCTGCCTCGGCCACGAGGATGGAATCGCCGGCGCGCCAGCGCGACGGGATCCTGCGCACGTCGGCGACGAGCCCGACGCAGCCGACAACGGGAGTCGGCGGGATCGCGCGACCATCGGTCTCGTTGTAGAGCGAGACGTTGCCCGAGACGACCGGGATCCCGAGCGCCTCGGCCGCTTGCGCGATCCCCTCGATCGCCTGGACCAGCTCCCAACCGATCTCGGGCTTCTCGGGATTCCCGAAGTTGAGGCAGTCGGTCAGCGCGAGCGGCTCGCCCCCCGCGCAGGCGACGTTCCGGGCCGCACCGAGCACGGCCTTCGCGCCGGCGGCGAACGGGTCGAGCTCGCCGACCGGCGGTCCGTCGAGCGAGACGGCAAGACCCCTGTGCGACGGCAGCAGACGCAGGACGGCTGCATCCAGTCCCGGGCGCCGAACGGTGCGGGACTGCACGAGCTGGTCGTACTGCTCGTAAATCCACACCTTGCTCTCGCGGTTCGCGGCTCGGACCGATGCTCGGGAGCGGACCGGCTGTGGCTCCTGCTCGACCTCGTAGCGCGGGCATTCGTCGGTGAGGAACGAGGCGGGAATCGCGCCCTCGAGGTCGCCGTCGAAGAAGCAGCGCAACTCGCCGGTATCGGTGACCGAGCCGATCACGGCGTGGTGAAGCTCCCACTTGTCGAGCGTCGCCTGGACCTCGGCCAGCCGCTCAGGCTCGACCACCGCGACCATCCGTTCCTGGCTCTCGGAGATCATGATCTCCCAGGGCTCCATGCCGTCCTCTCTCAGCGGGACCTGGTCCAGGGACACGTCCACCCCGGCGCCGTCTCCCGCCATTTCGGCGAGCGACGAAGCGAGCCCAGCGGCGCCGCAGTCCTGGAGCGAGGCAACCAGCCCGCCGTCGACGAGCTCGAGCGAGGACTCGATCAGCTTCTTGCCGGTGAACGGGTCGCCGATCTGCACGGAAGGACGCTTCTCATCGTCACCCTCGGCGAGCTCCTGGCTGGCGAGCACCGACGCGCCGCCGATACCGTCCCTGCCGGTGGTGGCGCCGTAGAGAACAACGAGATTCCCGGTCCCGCGCGCACGGGCCCGCGTGAGGCGCTCCGCGGGAAGGAGACCCACGCACATCGCGTTGACCAGGCAGTTGTGCTCGTAGGCCTCGTCGAAGACTGCCTCGCCGCCGACGGTCGCGACCCCGACCGAGTTGCCGTACTGCCCGATGCCGGCCACGGCGCGGCGGAACGACCAATCGGGGGAGCCGAAGCGCAGCCCGTCGAGCAGCGCGATCGGCCGGGCGCCCATCGCGACGATGTCGCGCAGGATCCCGCCGACCCCGGTTGCGGCGCCCTGGAAGGGCTCGACCGCGCTCGGATGGTTGTGGCTCTCGACCTTGAACGCGACCGCGAGCCCGTCGCCGACATCGATCACGCCCGCGTTTTCGCCGGGTCCCTGCAGGACACGGTCGCCCGAGGAGGGCAGCCGCTTGAGGAGCGGCGCCGAATGCTTGTAGCCGCAGTGCTCGGACCAGAGCAACGAGAAGACCGCGAGCTCGAAGTGATTCGGCTCCCTGCCGAGCAGGCCGCAGATTCGCTGGAGCTCGCCGTCCGTCAGCCCGAGGGCGCGATGAAGCGGTTGTTCCGCTACCGGCGTCAGAACGTCGAGTCTAGCCGTCTCACAGGACGGGTGGCGCAGCCGTTTGGATTGATGTGAGCCGTCGGCACCTCACGATGCTCCTCGCCCTGGCGGCGCTGTGGGGCGCCTCGTTCATGTTCATCAAGATCGGGGATCGCGAGCTCCACCCGATCACGCTCGTCGCCTTCCGAATGGGGCTCGGCGCGCTGACGCTTGCGCCGATCGTGCTGTTCACCGTGGGAGCGCGTCGCACCGTCCGCGAGCTGCGCGCCGCGGCCCGGCCGCTGGTCGTGACCGGCCTGATCAACTCGGCGATCCCGATCCTCGCGATCACCTGGGCGGAGACGCGGATCGACTCGGGGCTGACCGCGATCATCCAGGCCTCGGCGCCACTCTTCGCCGCGCTGCTGGCGCTGCGTTTCAGTCCCCGCGAGCGCGTCCGGGGCTCGCGGCTCGTCGGGCTCGTGGTCGGGTTCGCCGGAGTGGCACTGCTCGTCGGCGGCAGGCCGAGCGGAGAGATGTTGGCGGCCCTGGCGGTCATCTTCTCCGCGCTCTGCTATGCGGCTTCGGGCCTCTACGCGGGAGAGCGGTTGCGCGGGGTCTCTCCGTTCGTCACAGCCTTTGGAACCCTGATCGCCGCCACGCTCGCGACGTTGCCGATCGCCGTCTTCCAGCTTCCCAGCCACATGACCGGCTGGAAGGTGACTGCTTCGGTGTTGACGCTCGGAATCGCCGGCACCGGGGTCGCGTACATCCTGTACTACGCCTTGATCGCCGGTGCAGGAGCCTCGCGCGCGATCCTGATCACCTATCTCGTCCCGACCTTCGCCCTCGTCTACGGGGCCGTGTTGCTCGGGGAGCCTGTGACGGCGGCCGCCGTCGGCGGCCTGGCGCTCGTGCTTGCCGGCGTGGGGCTCGGAACGGGCGCCGTTCGCCTCGGGCGCCCGAGGCGGATCGCGTCGAGCGAGACCTGATGTCCCGCTCGTCGGTCCGACTTCGCCGTGCCGAGGCGGACGACCTCGACTTCCTTGCCGGGCTGATGACGCACGAGGACGTCGAGCCGTACCTCGCCGCCTCGCGTCCGCGCGACCGCGACACACTGCTGGCCGAGATCGAGCGCTCGCAGGCGGAGCCGGACGAGTTTGGCCGCTTCGTGGTCGAGGTCGAGCGGGACAGCAATTGGTTCCGCGCCGGTGCGATGGGCTTCGAGCTCGACAACCGCCGCTCGCGGATCGCAAACCTCGGCAATCTCGCGATCCATCCGGACTTCCGGGGCCAGCACCTCTCCGACGAGGCGGCGAAGCTTTTCCAGCGGCACCTGCTCTTCGAGCTCGGCTTCCACCGCCTCCAGCTCGAGATCTACGGCTTCAACGAGCGGGCGCAGCGCCACGCCGAGCGCGCCGGCTTCATCCGAGAGGGCGTGCGGCGCCGCGCCTACTGGCGCCAGGACGAGTGGGTCGACGGTGTGATCTACGGCCTGGTGCGAGAGGATCTCGAACCATGAGCTCGTTCGACGAGTACATCGCGACCCACAACGCGGCCGTGCGCAGCGGCGACTGGGAAGCCTTCGGCCGCTGGTTCACGGAAGATGCCGAGATGCGCTTCGAAGGCGTCCCGGTCGGGCCCTTCCGCGGCCGCGACGAGATCCGGGCGGCCTACGAGTCGCGCCCACCCGACGATGAGGTCGAAGTCCGCAACGTCAGAAGCGAGGGGGAGCAGACTGTCTCCGACTACGGCTGGGCGGCAGATGAAGGCGTCCGCGCGGGCGAGCTACGTGTCACGTGGGAGGGCGACCGGATCCGCGAGCTCGTGATCACGTTCGAATGAGCGCGGCAAAGCGCTGGGCCGACGCCTACGAGCGAGCTTGGCGGGCGGGCGACGGCGAAGCCGCCGCCACGCTCTACGCCGAGGACTGCGTCTTTCGCTCGCATCCGTTCCGCGAGCTCGAGGACGCCCGCGCCTACATGCGAAGAGTCGTCCCTGAGGCCGAGGCGCCAGAGGTCTGGTTCGGCGAGCCGGTCGAGGACGCGGACGTCGCTGCGGTCGAGTACTGGGCCCTGCTCGTCGAGCCCGATGGGACCGAATCGACGATTGCAGGGATTCACCGGATGCGGTTCGGCGCCGACGGTCTGGTCGCCGAGGCGCGCGACTGCTGGCATCTCGAGCCCGGACACCGCCGGCCTCCGCCGGAGTGGGGGCGTTGATTCAGTCCGGGCGAGGCCGGCTTCCGAGCACTTCCCGAACCACCTCCGCGGCCAGCCCTGCGCTCGACGTCGCTGAGACGCCCATCGCGACCTCGTGTTGAGGTGTCAGTGGCAGTGAGTCGAGCGTACGGTCGAGGCGGTCGCGGTGGCCCGGATCGAGGTCGCCGTGATCCGCGAACGTTCGAAAACCATCGGCCGGATGGCCGGTCCTCTCGATCAGGGTTCGGATCAGCTCTTCCGTCGGCGGGAATCCCTCCATCAGCGCGACGAAGCCCAGAAACGCGATCGGATGGTAGTGGAGAATCCAGTAGTACTGCGATCCGACGAGACTCGCGACCGTCGGTGAGGGCATTCGCGCCAGAACTTCGTCACGGTTGAAGCCGAGAGCCTCGAGGTCGTCGAGCAGGTCCTCGTCGTGGCCGAGTTCCTCGCCGACGTGGTCGTCCAGATAAGCGGTCAGGCCGTCGGCAACCGGGTCTGTGTCGACCAGAGCCCGGGCTCGCTCGGCCGCCACTTCCGTCAGCGGCACCGTGGCCCGGATGATCTGGTGCTGTGCGATCAGGTACTCGGGCCACAGCTCGGCCACCTGGGGATGCTCGACTAGAGAGGTGCACGCCGCGCCGAAAGGCCCGATTGCCAGCGAAAGCTTCTGTCGCAAGCGAAAGGCGGCTCCCCGCGGCGTCGTCAGCTCGGCCTCGGCGCCCAAAGCGCGGGGCGAGTCGACGTCCGTCAATGCACCGAGAACAAATAGTTGTGGTGGCAGCCGCAGTGATGCGACCTGTCGCTCTCCAATGCCTTCCCGAGCCGCTCGAGGGCGTCCAACTCCTTCTGGTCCATCGAGCTGAGGGTCTCGACGACCTCGCGAGGAAGGGTGTTCACGACGGTTCTCAAGAGATATTGCTCCACGTAATCAGGAACTTCCAGGTCGTTCTCGTATTTCCCCACCTATTCCCCCTTCTCTTGTGGACTTCGTCGAATATCCAGCGCCGTACGCTCGATGTCAAGGCGCAGTCGCCGACGCCAGCTCGTTCACGGCTGTCAGGGCGCGTTCGAGCGAGGGAAGATTCGCCTTCTGCCTGAATCGGCTCGCGGACTCCTGGGCCGCCGCGAGCGCTTCGTCGCGCCGGCCGGCGAGCATCAGGACTTCCGACAAGTCGAGCAGGGTGTCGGCCTGGGCGTTGAGGAAGTCCGTATCCTCGACGATCCGAACCGCCTTACGAACCAGCGCCTCAGCGCGTTCGAGCTCTCCAGCTCTAGCTCGGATCTTCGCCAGCGCACTCCGCCAGAGCACCTGCGACAAGACGTCGTCCGCCGCCGCCGCATCCTCGCTTGCGCGACTGAACGCCTCAGCGTCGTCGTACTCGCCGAGCGCATAAAGGGCATGCGCGAGGAAGGCTGCGATTGTCGAGAGAAAGCTGCGCTCGCCCATCTGCTCGAGCGCCTCGTAGCTCTGACGCAACGTTCCCGCCGCAGCGGCCGGATCGCCCGCGAGCATCTGCACGAAGAACGCCTCTTGCGCGGCATTCGCGGCATACACGTTCAAGCCCAGCTCTCCGAGTGAGCGGGTGCCGTCGGCGAGCAACTCCTTCGCGAGCTCGAAGTTCCCCTGCATCGCCTCGAGCACCGAGCGCTCGACCTGGCACCAGGCGCGGATCGTCGTGTCGTCCCCTGCGGCCTCCTCGACCTGCTTGCAGCGCTCGACTCCTTCGTGGGCCGGCAGCGGCCCGAAGATCGCGCTGATCATCAGCCAGGCGACGCTTTCGGCTCTTTCCGCTGCGTAGCCTCCGCGCTCCGCGTACGAGAGGGCCTGCCGCCACGCGCGCTCTCCTTTTCTCAGCGCGCCGAAGACGCTGTCCGCGCGGCCGACCAGGTTCCAGGCCTGGGCGAGGCTGTAGTCGTCACCGAGTTGCTCGGAGGCCTCGAGCGCCTCCTGCGCGTCCGCGAGCACTGCGTCCGTACTGCCGCTCAGGATCCGCAGAGTGCACAGGCCGAGCAGCGCCCGCGCCGGTCTCTTGCCCGTGAGCGCGAGGGCGTCCTCGAGGGCGCTTCGCCCTTCCGCGACGTAGCCCCGGGCCGCCCAAAAGCCCGAGAGAGACGCGGCCAGACCGAGCAGTAGCTCCCCGTCGTCCGTCTCCCGCGCCCACTCGAGCGCGGCCCGGAGGTTCCCGTTCTCGGCCTCGAGCTGCGTGTACAGAGTTGGCTGGTCGCCGGTCCGCGACTCGAAGTCGATCTTCTCCGCGAGCGAGCGGAAATACGCCGCGTGTCGTGCGCGGGCGTCAGCGAGGTTGCCTGAGCCGGTGAGGACCTCGAGGGCAAACTCCCGAATCGTCTCGAGCATCCAGAAACGCGGCTCTCCGTCCGGGTCCGCACGCTGGAGAAGGAGGCTCTTCTCGACGAGAGACTCCAGCCCGCCGAGGAACTCGAGCCCGAGCTCGGCGCCCGGGTCGCAGAGGGCCTCGGCCGCCTCCAACCGGCAGCCACCGATGAACGTTGCGAGCTCTGCGAACAGAGCCTTCTCAGAGTCCAGGAGCAGCTCGTAACTCCACTCGACCGTCGCACGCAGCGTCCGCTGGCGCTCGTCGACGTCCTGAGCGCCTCCGGTTAGGAGCCTGAAGCGCTGGTCCAGGCGGCGAAGGAGAGCCGGCGCGGGCAACGCACGCACCCGGGCCGCCGCCAACTCGATCGCGAGCGGGAGCCCGTCGAGCCGGATGCAGATCTCGGCGACCGCCCGAACGTTGGCGTCTGTGAGGTCGAAGTCGGAGGTCGCGGCTTGCGCCCGCTCCAGAAAGAGCCGGACCGACTCGTACTCGGTCAGCGCAGCCGCATCCACGTCCGCCAGGTGGTCCGGATCCGGCAGCCCCAGGGGCGGGAGGGGATATATCCGTTCCCCGGAGAGGCGAAGCGGCGTCCGGCTCGTGACCAGAACATTCAGCTCCGGCGCGGCGGCAAGAAGCCCGCCGAGCTGCGGCGCTGCGGGTACGACCTGCTCGAGGTTGTCGAGGAGCAACAGCGATTGCTTGTCGCGGAGGTACGCGGTCAGCGTCTCGAGGCGCAGCTCGCCGGGTTGCTCCCGCAGCCCCAGCGTCTGCGCGATGGTCGGTATGACCAGCTCCCAGTCGCGAACAGGCGCGAGGGAAACGAAGAAAACACCGTTGTCAAACCTCTCGAGTTGCTCCGCGGCGACCTGAAGCGCGAACCGCGTCTTACCCGTCCCACCCGCCCCGGTGAGCGTCAAAAGCCGGACATCGTCGCGTGCCAGAAGCGCCTGCGCTTCGTCGAGCTCCCGGGTCCGCCCGATCAAGGCATTTGCCAGAACGGGCAGGTTGGTCGGCCGATTTTCGAGCGTCTTCAGGGGCGGAAAGTCCGCGGGCAACCCCTCGATCTGCAGCTGGTAGAGGTGATGGGGACCGGAGAGGTCTTTCAGTCGATGCTCGCCGAGGTCCCGGACCTGGAAGCGGTCGTCGAGTAGAGGGCGCGTCGACTCGGACAGGAGTACTTGACCGCCGTGACCGGCCGCCATCACGCGCGCACCCTGATGAACAGCAAGACCCACGTAGTTGCCGCCGGCCGCGGTCGGCTCTCCGGTATGCAAGCCGATCCGCACGCGAATCTCGTTGTCGCCCGGCCAGGCTTCCCGAGCGAGGGCCTGCTGTGCCTCGATCGCCGCCGTGGCAGCATCCTGAGCGGAGGCGAAGGCGACAAAAAACGCGTCGCCCTGCGCATCGACCTCGACGCCGCCGTGGCTCGAGAACGCGTGGCGCAGAACGCGGCGGTGCTGGTCGAGCAGAGTCCCGTAGGCCTCGCCCGCTCGCTGCAGCAGGCGAGTCGACCCCTCGATGTCGGTGAAGAGCAGAGTCACCGTGCCGGTTGGAAGCTCGTGCATAGGCTCGTAAGTCTCACGCCTCCGAGGTCTCTTGAACAGCCGGTGGCGCCCAGGGACACTACGATCAGACGGTGGCGCGCTACCTGCACACGATGTATCGGATCACCGACCCGGCCCGCAGTCGCGCCTTCTACGAGGCGCTCGGGCTGGAGTTCCGCCGAGAACTGCCGATCGTGCGCGAAGGCGAGCTCGAGGCGACGAACTACTTCTTCGGGATGCCGGGTGAGGATGCGGAGCTAGAGCTGACGTTCAACCACGACGGTCGCGTGTACGACCTCGGCACCGGCTACGGGCACATCGCGATCGGCGTCGACGATCTGGACGGAACCCTTTCGCGGCTGAGTGAACAAGGAATCGAGCCGGAGCGCGCGCCGTACACCGTCCGCGCGGGCGGCTCCCGGCTTTGCTTCGTACAGGATCCTGACGGTTACCGGATCGAGCTGATCGACCGGTCGTAGCGACCGCGAGCCGAACATGGGATTCGTCCCCCCAAGGCGGCTCAGGTGCGGTGGACTCCCATCGTGATCTTGCCCAGATAGCCGCCCGTGTCCCGGGGCCGGACGGTCAGGATCGACTTGCGGCCGCCGTTGACGAAGATCGAGTCGTTCGCGTTGCGTGTCGTCCGGTTCGGCCGCCTGCTGTACGGCGCGTTGCGATAGACGTGGTCGGTGAGGGCGTCCGAGAAGAACAACTGTCCGGTGTGGACGACCCTCCCGCGGAGGTGCACTTTCACGTGGATATGGACAGTGCGGCCCTGGTACCAACCGGGATAGACGCTGCGGAACGTCACGATCCCGCGGGCGTCCGTCTTCTGGATCCCGCGCATGAAGGTGCGGCTCGCGCTGCCCGAGCCGAACCCCGAGTACGTGCCGGCGGCGTCGGCGTGCCAGATATCGACAGCGGCGCCCTTGATCGGCTTGCAGGTGGAGGCGTCGACGACGGCGAGCTGAAGGAACAATGGCGTGCCCGGGTGTCCGTCGGTGATATTGCGGCGAAGCTTCTCGCTCGGGATGTAGTACGGGCCCTCGGTGAGCTCCGGCGTCAGTACGCAGGAGAGGGCGCCGGACTCGACGGCGGCCGGGCCGCCGGCGTCGGCTTCCTTGGACTTCCAGGCTCCCACACCGAAGCTCGCGGCTGCGAGGCCGGCGAGGCGAAGAACGGACCTACGGGTCAAGTGCTGATCGCTCACGGTGGCCGAGCGTAGCGCCGTTGCTTGAGAAACAGGTGAGAATTTCGGGCTTACGCCGGTCGGTCCCGCTGCCGATAGAGGCTGCTGTGAGCAGCTCCGCGGGCCTACTCCTGCTCGTCCTCGTGACCGGCGGCATTTGCGTCGCCGGGATGTTGTTCGTCGGGCGGGCGCGCAAGGCGGCGCGCGGCGGCGGGGACGAAGAGCTCGCCTCGCGGGCTGGAACGCAGCGTCTGCTTGCCGAGAACTGGGCGCTGGTCGAGAAGACCGCCCGCGACACCGGGATGAGCGAGGAAGAGATCGCGCGCGTCCGGGCGAACGTGCTCGGTCTCAGCGACGGCTAGCTGGCGACTTCTCGGTTGTCGCGAAGGCGGCACGATGTCGTCACACACGCGTCACACCTTTCCCTCTACGGTGGCCGCATGGACGCGAACGGAGCGACGAAGGCGGCGACACCGTGGGGCGCGGCGACGCTGGTCGACGAGCTGACCTTGCCTCAGCGGGCGGGCGAGAAGCGGTTCGCCTCGGTCGTACAGCTGCTCGAGGCGCCACGCGGCGAGCGGCTCGTCCGCTTTGCGTACTCGACCGGCGGTACTGCCCGGCGAGGCCCGGTCACGCTGCGGTTGCGCGACCTCGAGCGACTCCGGGCGGCGCTGGCAGAACATCCCGAGCTCGCGGAGGTGTTGCGCTTGGGCACTGACTAGGCGACTAAACCGAAGCGGGTTCCGCGACCGCGCGGAGCGCTGCGTCGACGAGCGAGCCGAGCACGAGCGCCCCGTCGCTCGAGCCCGTGAGCGGATCGACGGCATGCTCGGGATGCGGCATGAGCCCCATCACGTTGCCGTCCGCGTTGATGACGCCGGCGATGCGGTCGACCGAGCCGTTCGGGCTCTCGCCCTCGTAGCGAAGCACGACCTGGTCGGAGGCCTCGAGCTCGGCAAGCAGCTCCGCATCGCCGAAGTAGCAGCCCTCACCATGCTTGACGGGGATGGTCAGCTGCTGAGCCGGCCGGCAACGCGAGGTGAATGGTGTGTCGGCTCGCTCGACCGTGAGTGGCGTGTCGCGGCAGACAAACGTGAGCGAGCGGTTGGGTCGAAGGAGACCCGGCAGAAGCCCTGCCTCGCAAAGGACCTGAAAACCGTTGCAGATCCCGAGGACGAGCCCGCCGTCGCCCGCGAATGCCGTGACGCTGCTCATGACGGGCGCGAAGCGGGCCAGCGCGCCGGCGCGCAGGTAGTCGCCATAGGAGAAGCCGCCGGGCAGAACGACAGCCCCGACGTCGGGAAGCGCCTCGTCTGCGTGCCAGACGGGTATGACCTCTGCCCCGAGTTGCGCGAGCGCGAGCGCTGCGTCCCCATCGTCGTTCGAGCCCGGGAACGTGACGACCGCGACCCTTGGCTTCGGCTCGCCGGCGGTCATCCGTCCTCGACCAGCTGGATTTCGTACGACTCGATCAACGGGTTCGCGAGGAGCTGGTCGCACATGCGCTCGAGCTTGGCGCGGGCCTCTTCGCGGTCGTCATCACGAAGCTCGAGGTCGACGACCCGGCCAACGCGCGCAGCGTCGACGTCGAAACCGAGCTGCTGAAGCGATCCCTGTACGGCCTGCCCTTGTGGGTCGAGGATCCCCGGCTTGGGGCGAACGAGAACGGTCGCCTTCATCGGAGCACCGACTCGGGATCCTCGACGTAACGCGTGAATGGAAGCCCGCTCAGGCGCTCGAACGCGTCGACGTAGCGCGCGCGCGTTCCCGCGACGACATCGTCGGGAAGCTCTGGCCCCGGGTACCTCTTGTCCCAGCCGAGCGATTCGCAGTAGTCGCGTACGAATTGCTTGTCGAACGAGGGTTGCGGCCGCCCGGCCTCGTACTGGTCGGCCGGCCAGAAACGCGACGAGTCGGGCGTGAAGGCCTCATCTGCCAGCACGAGCCTGCCCTCTTCGTCCACACCGAACTCGAACTTAGTGTCCGCGATGATGATCCCACGCTCGAGGGCGTACTCCGCCGCGAACCGGTAGAGCTCGAGTGAGCTGCGCTCCACCTCCCGGAGCCGTTCGGCCCCAACGAGTTCGGCGGCCTGGCTGAGGTCGATGTTCTCGTCGTGTCCCTCGACCGCTTTCGTCGAGGGCGTGAAGATTGGCTCGGGAAGCCGGTCGGAGTCACGCAGGCCCTTTGGCAATTCTTGGCCGGATGTCGCGCCGGTCGCCTGGTAGTCCTTCCAGGCCGAGCCGGTGATGTACCCCCGGACGACACACTCGAGCGGCAGCATCTCGAGTCGGCGACATTCCGTCGAGCGGCCGTCCTCTCGCAGGCCGAGCAGGTGGTTCGGAACGATCGAGCTCGTCCGCGCAAACCAGAAAGCCGACAATCCGGTGAGCACGCGGCCCTTGTCGGGAATTTCTGTCGGCAGGACGACGTCGAAGGTCGAAATGCGGTCGCTCGCGACCAGCAGCAGGCGGTCGTCGTCCAGGGCGTACAGCTCCCGCACCTTGCCGCTCCCAACATGGGCTGTTTCAGGCATGGATTGTTTCCTCCTTCCGAACGAGGGCGCGGAGCCGCTCGAAGACGGTGTCGACGTGACGGGTATACGTGGCGAGATCGAAGACGGCGTCGAGATCGACGCGTCCCGCGAGCTCGCGATCGGCTCGGACGAGCTCGCGAAAATCCTGTTCCTCGTCCCAGGCGCGAAGCGCGTGCCGCTGGACGAGCCGGTAGGCCTCGTCTCGCTCGAGCCCGGACTCGACGAGGGCGAGCAGGAGCCGCTGGCTGAAGAAAAGACCATGGCTCGACTCGAGATTTCGGCGCATCCGCTCGGGCCGCACCACCAGTCCCTCGATCAGCCAGGCAAAGCGGTCGAGCATGTAGTCGAGCGCGAGAAAGGCGTCGGGGATGACAACGCGCTCCGCGGATGAGTGCGAGATGTCGCGCTCGTGCCAGAGCGCCACGTTCTCGAGCCCGACTGTGGCCGCGGCGCGGACGACTCTGGCGAGGCCGCAGATGCGCTCGGCAACGACCGGGTTGCGCTTGTGCGGCATCGCCGACGACCCTTTTTGCCCGCGCCCGAACGGCTCCTGAACCTCGCTCACCTCGGTCCGCGCGAGATGGCGGATCTCGAGCGCGAACTTCTCCAGCGATGCCGCCGTGACCGCGAGAGCCGACAGCAACTCGGCATGCCGGTCGCGCTGGAGGATCTGAGTCGACGAGGGAGCCGGCTCGAGACCAAGCCGCTCGCACGCCACGCGCTCGACCTCCGGATCGGTCGCGGAGTACGTGCCGACTGCCCCTGAGAGCTTTCCGACTCGCATCCCCTCGAGGGCACGTTCGAGGCGCGTCCGGTCTCGGTCGAGCTCGAACGCCCACCCTGCAAGCTTGAGTCCAAACGTGGTCGGTTCGGCGTGAATCCCGTGCGTTCGCCCGATTTGCAGCGTCTCGCGGTGCTCCTCTGCCAGTGTGATGACTGCCGTGAAGGCCCGCTCGAGGCCGAAGAGAATGAGCGCTCCGGCATCGCGGATCTGCATCGCAAGCGCGGTGTCGACCACATCGGACGACGTCAGCCCGTAGTGAAACCACCGCCCAGCGGGCCCGAGCTGCTCGGCGACGGCGTCCACGAATGCCGCAACGTCGTGGTGCGTCTGCTCCTCGATCTCCGCAACGCGCTCGGCCGAAGGTGGGACCGCGCCGGCGGTGATCTCGGCCACCGTGTCGGCTGGAACGACACCTGCCTCGACCCATCCCTCGAGTGCGGCTAGCTCCACATCGAGCCAGCGGGCGTACTTGCCCTCGTCCGACCAAATCCTGGCCATGGCCGGGCGGGAGTAGCGGGCAATCACCAAAGGCAGTCTAGAGGCCGCGGAGGCGGTCGCTTACCAGTCCCGCGCCGCAAAAAGCACACATTCGGCACCTTCCCGTCACCCCCGCGTACGGGATCGTCCGTAACCATGTTCTGGTCCCCGTTTTGGGTGGGTGGGGGATAGGGATGGAGCCAAGGCGCGGCCGCCTTGGAAAGGCGCGTGTCTGGGTTGTCTGTCCGTCAGGCGCCGAGGATGCGCGCCGCGAGGACGGCCGCGTTCTTTGCGTTGTCGACGCCGACCGTGGCGACCGGCACTCCCGGCGGCATCTGGACGATCGAGAGCAACGCGTCGAGCCCGTCGAGCACGCTCATCGAAGACCGAAGCGGCACGCCGATCACCGGCAGGTCGGTGTGGGCGGCCACCACCCCGGGTAGCGCTGCGGCGAGCCCTGCTCCGCAGATCAGTACGCGCAGTCCGCGCTCCCTCGCCGTCTGCGCGTACTCGGCCACGGCGTC
>JALYLK010000160.1 GCA_030774275.1 Actinomycetota bacterium | reverse complement strand
CATCACCACCCGGCCCTCTGCCTGATCGCGCTGACCGGAGACGACGCGCCGAAGCTGCATCAGGCCGTCAAGGAAGCCGGCGCCGACGGCGTCTTGCTGAAGAGCGAGCTGGTGGACGGCCTCGTCGACCGCCTGGCGAACGCCCGCTCCGTCGGCTAGGCAAGACCGCTCCGGTCGGAGTGGCGAGGGCCGGAATCGAACCGGCGACACCACGGTTTTCAGCCGTGTGCTCTACCAACTGAGCTACCTCGCCTCGGCTGACGAGTCTAGCGCTGCCAAACCGAAGCTAAGCCGACCAAAGTTGGAGTCCGTCGGCCTCGCGCTGCGACGCGCGACCGGTAGACCCGAGCTCCGCGAGAACCAGCCCTGCTTGCTTCCGCCGCCAGCCGAGTGCGCCGGCGACGTCGGCGGCCGATACCTCGTCCGTTCCGGCAAGCACGGCGAGCGCAAGCTCACGCCGGGCCTCGTCCTCGGTGGGTAGCCGGCGAAGCGATTTCCGCCAGCGACGGGCGAAGACGTCCTGCCGGATCGCCCGCCAGCCCTGAGACTGATCGGCCGCGCCGGCGTTCGTCAGGACGAACCGGCGCTGCAGGCGAGCCACGGCGCGGTCGATGGCCTTGCGATCGGTGGTCCCGAGCAGCCGCCGGATCTCCGGACCGGTCAGCGGCTCGTTCTCGAGCACCACCTCGGCGACCTCACGCTCGAGCGACTCGAGCTCCGCATCGCGGAAATCGTCCGCGCTGCCCGAACGTCCCGTAAGCGCGTAAGCAGCGCCAAGCAACCGCGGCGCAATCAGCAGCGCAGCGCTGGAAAAATGCCGCCCAGCACAGGCCAGCCGCCGTTCCGGCAACTCGTCCTTCCACCGCCAAAGCCGCTGAAACTCCGGCGAAAACTCCAACGCCTTCCCCGCCTCATCGCGAATAGCCCAATCAGCATCCGGTCCAGCCAGCCCGCGCCAGAGCGAAGGCAGCACGAGGTCGGATTTCCCCCAAGCCACGGCAATCCCGACGCGATCGACAAACTCAGCAGCCTCATTCACCGTACCGAGCTGCATCGGTCCCATAGCAACAGGCTAAAAGAGGCCGGCTTCGCCGGCCTCGCTCCCCTTGTGGACCCAGGCGAGGGGGCCCACGGGGGAAACCGGGTTTCCCCCGTGATACCCCGTGATAGCGAGCGGGCCGCTTTCGCGGCCCGCGACGCAAGACGTACGGGCCGGTACTACCGTGCCGCGAACGCCCTTTGATCAAAAAGATTACGCCCGGGCACCTTTCCGAGCAAGAAGCGCCGTACCGGGGTCAGTGGAAAACTCCGCAAAATCCGTGAAGCCGCGTCGCGAGAGCTCCGCTCGCAGTCGCTCAGTCGGAACGTAGATCGGCGTTCCAGCGCCGCCTGAGAACGCGACGATCAAGAAGCCACCAGGGGCCAGCACGCGGTCGAGCTCGTCGAAGAACGGAATCATGTTGCTTAGCCCTACGAGGTCGAACGACACATCGGCATAGGGCAGATGGGCCGCGTCGGCGACCTCGAACCGGACGCGCCCCCGCAAGTCGTCCGTCAACTTGCTGCGCGCGTGCTCGATCATCCGCTTAGCGAGGTCCACTCCGATTACCTCGGCCTCGGGGAAGCGGCGCGCAATCGCGAGCGCGGCTCCACCGGTGCCGGTGCCGAGATCGAGTGCCCGCTTCGGCGGGGGCGCGACGTGGTCGAGGGCGGCCTCGTACGGCGCGTAGGCCGTGTCGGATGAGCGGAGCGAGTCCCACTGCGGCGCCATGCGATCGAACTGGAACCGCATCAGGCCGCGGAGCAGGAACCAAAGTCTCGGCCGGCGTACGACGATGTCCGTCGTCAGACGGGCAAACCGCTGACCGAGCGAGATCAGGTTCACGGGACGTTGAGGCGGATCAGTACCTCTTGCCCCGGCGCGGCGGCGAAGAGCTCTGCCGCATTCCCGCCGCTGATCGCGAGCGCGATGTTGCGGTAGGAGTCCTCGTAGAGGATCACGTCGCCTTTGCGCGCGTCGGCGAACGTGCGAGCCGCTACCGCGTAGTAGCGATCGAGACCGAGCTCGATCTCGACCACCTTGCCCGGCGGTACCTCGGCCTGCTGCAGATGCTCGCGAGTGAGGTTCAGCTGCACGTTGCCGAAGTGGTCGATGTAAAGC
>JALYLK010000159.1 GCA_030774275.1 Actinomycetota bacterium | reverse complement strand
GTCGGCAGGCGCTGAAGCCAGGTGGCGATCCCGCGGTTGAACGCAGAGACGGAGAAGACCTTGCGGTCGCCGTAAACGCTTGCCTCGACCTTCACGAGGCGATGCTAGCCGCGGGCGTTAAAGCAGGATGCGCGCCGCGGTCTCGTGGTCGCAGCCGCTCAGAACCATCTCGACGGTGCGATGCAGGTCCGCCTGGCTGTGGGCGAGCTTCTCGGCCAGCGGCAGGGGAAAACCGGCCTCCATCAGCACGTGGAGCCGCCAGCTTTCGACCTTCGTGCGCTCGTCCTGTGGTGTCTCGGTGATCTGGGCCATGAGGTGCCTCGTTTCGTCCTTTTCTAGACGAACCCTGCCGCCTGAAGTTTGTGTCTTCAGGCTACTCCGCGCGAAACGCGCCTTCGAGGCTCGACTCCGCCGCGTTCACCGCGCGTTCCAGGCGGCGCGTCAGATCGAGCAGCCGTGCCTCGAGCACGGCACGTTCGGCCTCGGCGTCGGCGCCGATTGTGCGGATTTGGGACCTGAGCTCGGCCTCGGCGTCCGAGATGCGGCGCTGGAAATCGGTCAGGAACTCGTCCCGCCGCTGCTCGATCCGCCCGACGATCTGGGTCAACTTCCGGTCGACCCGCGCGGCGCCGGCGTCGGAGACCTGGGCGAGCCGCTCGGCGAGCACAGACTGCGCGTCGTGCGCGAATTGGGCAACGGCCCGGTCAAGCTCGCGAGAAAGCCGCTTGGCCGCGTCTTCACGGGCCGCCTTGACAGCAGCCGAGAACTGCTCGACCGACGCCTCCGAAAGCCGGTTCGCGGTCCGGTCGACGATTCGGCTGAGCTGGTCGATCTGCCGCCGTTCGACGTCGGAGAAGCCGGCCTGGATCCGGCGTACGGCTTCTGTCTCCTCGGCGGCGATGCGCTCGCGGAGCTCGCGCTCTCGCTGGCGCAGACGCTCCGAGACTTCGTGCAGGGCGCGCCGGCGCTCGGCCTCGTGCACTTCGACCTCGCGGCGGGCCGCTGTCCCGGCCTCTTGCGCGGCGCGTTCGAACTCCTGGCGAAGCTTGGCCAGGATCGTCCGCTGGTCCTCGCTTGCCGACTTGAGCTGCTCGGTGTCGGCTTCCAACCTGGTCTGTGCCTCGGAGACGGCGTCGCGCTGCCGCTGCGCCAGCTCGGCGAGACGCGTCGTCAGCGCTTGCTGCATCCGGTCGAGGTCGCCCGACCACTCCGTGAGCCGCTGCTCGACGCGGCGCTCGACGAGCCCGAGCGCCTCGCCGAGCTCGCTTGCGACACGTCGCTCTCGCTGAGTCATCTCGCTTCGACGGGCCTCCGCGAGCTTCCGTTCCTCTTCGGCGATCCGCGAAGACGAATCGGCGCGTGCTCGCGAGAGAGTGCGCTCGAGCTCCTCCGATCGCCGCGCTGTCTCGCGCTCGACCAGCTCGTGCAGCCTGGCCTCGGCCTCTTCCAGCTCGGCGTCGACCCGCCGGCTTCGGGCCAGGCCGGCGCGAAGCGGGATCGTCAGCAGCGCCGCGGCAAAGCAAACGGTCAGCCCACCCGCGGCAACGGCTGTGCCTCGGTCGACGTCGAAGGCGAAGACCACCCAGCCAGCCGTCGCTCCAAGGCCCAGCAGCCCGGCGATTCCGGCGAGCATGCGGCGAGAGCCCCGGCCGGACAACGCGGCCGCGATCGCGACGCCAACGAGGAGAACTCCCGCGGCGAAGCCGATCTGAACGATGGTTTCCGCTGTCACGACGACAGATGGTATTCAGCCGAATCGAAGCACGAGCAACGCCAGGGCTAAGGAGATGCTCGCGGCGGACATGAAGCGCAGCGCGGTCTCGGGCGGGCCGGTCAGGGTGTCCGGCCCGATCGGGAGCCGCGAGCCGTCGGTTCGCTCGATCGTGCCCGTGACCGACACGGTCCGGCGGCGCACGTCCCGGACCGGCGTCGAGAGCACCTGCTGCGCTCGGATCAACAGAGCCGCATAGAGGGCCGCCAGGGCGGCTTCGCCCGTGATGCGGTCGGCCATCGCGAAATACGCTGTCAGCACCGGGAAGGCTCCCCACGCGGCCGCCAGCCAGAAGGCGTTGTGGAAGCGGCCGCCGAAGAGCTCGAGGTTGTACGCCACGGCGATGAAGCCGCCGAAGGCGACGAAGGGCAGGAGCCAGAGGTCGTGGGTGACGGCGACCGCGATTCCGATTGCACTTGCCCCTCCGAGCGAGCCCGCCGCGAGCGCGATCAGCACCCCGGTTGGGATCCGTGTGTTCAGCGGGCGGCCGTTCAGCTCGTCGAGCGCGTGCGCGCCGATGCCGAGCCCGAGGAAGAACGCGAGGACGGTGAGCCCGAGCCGCCAGGCCGGCACATGAGGTGCGAGACAGGCGCCGATCACGACATAGCTCAGGTGCCAGAGCGTGTAAGGCAGGTGCAGCAGCGTCACGTAGTCGCGCCAGCCGCCAGGGGCAAGCGCGTAGAAGGCCGGCCGCTCCTCTTGGGTTCTAGTTGCCAAGCCGGCCCCAGATGACGATCCCGCCGCCGAGGCTCAGCCGCCGGTACCGCACATCCTCGATGCCGGCTTCGCGCCAGAGCTCGAGCTGGCGGTCGAGCGGATAGCGGCGCCAGTACTCCCGGATGCTGCCGCCGAGAAAGCCGCCGACCTCGTGCCAGCCCGGGGAGACGATTCGCCCGGCCCCGGGGAGCACGGCGCCGACGTATGCCCGCCAGAGCGGGCGCCAGATCCCCTCGGGGACGGCGAACTCGAGGCTGGCGATCGACCGGCCAGGCCGCACGACGCGCGCCAGTTCCCGCAGGGTTGCGCCCGGGTCGTCCACGTAGCGGAGCAGGTACGTAAAGGTGAGCCCGTCGAACGAGTCGTC
>JALYLK010000158.1 GCA_030774275.1 Actinomycetota bacterium | reverse complement strand
TTCGACCTCCGGCCGACCAAGCGGGGACGGGTCCTCTTCACCGCAAGGAAGTCCGGCTTCCAGTCGGCCGGGATAACCGTACGCGTGCGGTAGGAGATCCGGCGGCCGAGCCGCCTTCTCCTACCGCCCGCGCCCGGGCCCGTGTCTTAGATCCCGTTGCCGTCGAACCCGCCAGCGGGTGGCGGGCCGCCGCGGAAGTGGCGAAAGCCAAAACGTGGAGCCGTGCCGTTGACGAATTCGGCAGCGTGCGACTTGAGCTCGCTGAGAATCGCATCCGCCCTCGACTGGGTCAGCCGGCCTGCGGCTACGGCGGCGTCGAGCTTTTTCTTCGCAGAGTCGACGATCGCCCGGACAAGGCCGTCCACCGTCTTGCCCTGAGCCTTGGCGACATCGGCCAACGACTTGCCGCTCTCGAGCTGCGTCTGCAGCTGCGCGTCGGTCAGGCCGAGGTAGGTTGCGGCAGCGTCCAGACCGCCGAACGGCCCGTGGTGATGGAAGCCCTGGCCGCCGAACACGGGCAGGTCGCCGGATTCGATCCGCTGCTTGAGCTCGTCGCCCTGGGCTTTCGTGAGACGGCCCGCGGCAACAGCGTCGTCGACACGATTCTCGAGCGCTTTCTTCAACGCAGCGCTGAGCGCGCTCGGCTGGACGCCGAGCTGTTTCGCTGCGTCGTTCAACACCGCCTGGCTTTCCTGCTTCGGTGAGCCCAGCTGGTTCGCCGCGACCGCCGCGCCGCCTCCCGCGACCGCGAGGCCGGCCACGGCTCCCGCGATCACCTTTGGCTTGAGGCTGCTCATCGACTGCTCCTTTCGTAGGACTTGGGTCTTCTCACCGAACCACCCGGGCGTAAGAGCGGGGTGAGAGCGTCATAAGAAGTGGCTAAGAGAAGAACGGCGGTTTGATGCCGCTAGCCATGCGAGTTGGAGGCGCGGGGGCGGGGGGCCGTTGCCTCGCGTCTAGCCGCTAACGGTCAGCACCGAGTTCACGATCGGCGTCCCCCGCGCGCCGCTGCCCGACTTGTAGATCGGCCACACGTACCAGCGGTAGATGCCGGGCCTGAGACGTTCGCGGCGCCCCTTGTAGATCCACGACTTCGCCACCGTGAGTTTCGCGTGCGTCGTCCTCGCAGCGAAGATGCGACGTCCAGCCCGGTAGAACTCAACGTCGTACGCTGAGGTCGCGGCGACCGGCACCCATACAAAGCCGCGCGTCGATCCAAGTGACGTTGGACTGGGTTGCCGCTTTGTGGAATCGGCTGGATGGGGCGCAGACCTTGGCTCGGCACGGTGTGCGGCAGCTGACGAGTCAGTACCTTTCTGCTCGGCCGAACGCCCGCCCGGTGGTTTGGCTCGGGTCGAGCTGACGGCAGGCGCCTTCGTTGACGTCGCCGGTGGCGCATTCGCGGCGGTCTGCACCGTGAAATTGAACGCCGCCGGCAGTGTTCGGCCATGCTGGCGGATAACGTCGCCGGCAAGGACGCCAGCGGCGACCAGGACGAATGCTGCGGCCGCGAGCGTCGCCCGGCCCAGGCTCTGCATGTGGCGCGCCGGCCTTCGCTCAAGGGTTCTTGGCCGCTCGACTGCCTCGCGCGAGTCGTCTCTCCCCGGGGACAGCGTCCCCTCCGCGTAGGACCCGCGGGGCGCGGAACCGTCGGCTTGGACGACCTCAGGCGAAGCCACAGGTGCAGGCTGTTTTCGAACAACCGGTGAAACATGCGAGAGGTCAGGCAGCCGCGTTCGCGCCCACGCCGCAAGGACCGGGTCGACGAGCGCGAGCTCAGGACTGAGCACCGTTTCTTCATCGCCCGAAGGTTCAGGCGCGATCTCATCGGCGTGAGGCGGCTTCACCGCGGCAACGAGCTCATCGCCGTCGTAAGTCCGAAGTGATGCCCGCGCACGAGTCGCGAGCTCCGGGTCGACGAGCGCCAGCTCGGGGCTGATCACCTCGAGCGTTTCGAGGCCGGACGTCGGCCGCCCGCCGCTGTTGTGCACAGATAAAGGCGGCGTCTGAGTTCTCGGCGGGGTAAAGACCGCCACAGGTGCCGGAGCTTATCCCAGGGTGCCGGCGGAACGAAGCCTGGTCGCATCCGAAAGAAGATCGGCCCGCGCGAACGAGGATCGGCCGGCGACCTATCGGCCTTCCTTTTCGCGACGTGTCCAAATTGCGGGCTTTTCGTTCGCGGGACCTCTTGTGCCGGGACCTCCGTGCACCTAGATTCCCTCGCGCGCCGAGTACGGAACGCAAGTAGGACGAAGCCGAGCCCGAGGGCCGTAGGCGGAAGCCGAAGGTCAACGCGAACGGTGAACGAAAGCGAAATCGACTCGGCGAACGAAACGGCGGCCCTAGGGCCGCCGTTTCGTTTTGGAAGCCAGTGCCATCACGCACCAAACTTGCGGATGGGTGCACTAGTGTCTCGCCGTGCTCGACAAGGTCCAGCGGCTTGGCTTGCCGAGCCAGATCCGCGCCTGCTTGTTCGATCTGGACGGCGTCCTGACGCAGACCGCGCGGGTTCATGCGGCAGCTTGGAAGGAGATGTTCGATGCCTTCCTCCGCGACCGCGCCGGCCGGACGGGCGAGAAGCTCGTCCCGTTCGACCCGGTGGCGGACTACGACACGTACGTCGACGGCAAGCCGCGCTACGACGGTGTTCGCTCGTTCCTGGCTTCGCGCGGCATCAGGCTGCCGGAAGGGGACCCGAGCGATCCGCCGTCGGCCGAGACCGTCTACGGCCTCGGCAACCGCAAGAACGAGCTCGTCCTCGCAATGCTCAAGCGCGACGGTGTCCAGGTCTACGAAGGGTCGGTCCGCTACGTCCGCGCGGTTCGTGACGCTGGTCTCCATCGGGCGGTCGTCTCCGCCAGCGCGAATTGCCGCGAGGTGCTCCAGGCAGCCGGAATCGAAGATTTGTTCGAGGTCAGGATCGACGGGATCGTCGTCGAGGAGAAGCACCTGAAAGGGAAGCCCGCACCCGACACCTTCCTGGCCGCCGCGGAAGAGCTTGGGGCCAAGCCCGCGGAAGCCGCGGTCTTCGAGGACGCGTTGGCGGGAGTCGAGGCCGGTCGCGCCGGACACTTCGGCTTCGTCGTGGGAGTCGATCGAACCGGCCAGCACGAGGCGCTCGTCCAGCACGGAGCCGACATCGTCGTCTCCGACCTCGCCGAACTGCTGGAGCAGGCGTGATCGCCCATCCAGCGTTCACGGTCGAGCCGTGGAGCATTCGCGAGACTGAGCTCGACCTGGACGTGCTCGCCCAGACGGAGTCCGTTTTCGCGCTCTCGAACGGCCACATCGGTTTGCGCGCCAACCTCGACGAGGGCGAGCCCTTCGGAATGCCGGGCACGTACCTGAACTCGTTCTTCGAGCTGCGCCCTCTCCCCTACGCCGAGGCCGGGTACGGCTTCCCCGAGTCCGGTCAGACCGTCCTGAACGTGACCAACGGCAAGATCATCCGCCTGCTCGTCGACGACGAGCCGTTCGACGTCCGCTACGGCAGGCTGCTCTCTCACGAGCGCGTGCTCGATCTTCGCGAGGGCGTGTTGCGCCGTCAGGTCGAGTGGCAGTCGCCGGCCGGGACGGCGATTCGCGTCAACTCGACGCGGCTCGTCTCGTTCGTGCACCGCTCCGCCGCGGCGATCCTCTACGAGCTCGAACCGGTCGACTCGCCCTTGCGGGTCGCCGTGCAGTCGGAGCTGATCGCCAACGAGTCGGGGCCGCCCGGCTCCAACGATCCGCGAACGGCCGCGTTGCTCGAGTCGCCGCTGCAGTCGGAAGACTTCTCGGACCGCGACACGAGGGTCGTACTCGCCCACTCGACACGGCGCAGCAAGTTACTGATGGCGGCCGCCATGGACCACACCATCGATGGCCCCGCAGGGACCATCTCGGTCGCCGAGAGCGAAGCTGACCTCGGCCGGCTGACGATCGCCACCGATCTCGCGGTCGGCGAGCGGCTGACGATCGTCAAGTTCCTCTCCTACGGTTGGTCGAGCCAGCGCTCGCTACCGGCCGTTCGCGACCAGGTGATCGCTGGCGTCACGAAGGCCAAGTACGCGGGCTGGGACGGCCTATTGGCCGGCCAACGCGAATATCTCGATGACTTCTGGAGCTCTGCGGACGTCGAGCTCCACGGGGATACGGAGCTACAGCAGGCCGTTCGTTTCGGGCTCTTTCATACCCTGCAGGCCGGCGCCCGCGCCGAGCAGCGGGCGATCCCCGCGAAGGGCCTCACCGGCCCCGGCTACGACGGCCACACCTTCTGGGACACGGAACGCTTCGTTCTCCCGGTGCTCACCTACACGGCCCCCGCAGCCGCGGCCGATGCTCTCCGCTGGCGCTACTCAACGCTCGAACTGGCCCGCGAGCGAGCGCACCAGCTCGGCTTCGAGGGCGCCACCTTCCCGTGGCGGACGATCCGCGGCCAGGAATGCTCGGGCTACTGGCCCGCGGGAACGGCGGCCTTCCACGTCAACGCGAACATCGCCGACGCCGTCGTGCGTTATCAGGCGGCGACCGGAGACGAGAGCTTCGAGCTCGAGGCCGGACTGGAAATCCTCGTCGAGACCGCGCGGCTCTGGCGCTCGCTCGGCCATCACGACGCGCCGGGGAGCTTCCGCATCGACGGCGTCACGGGGCCGGACGAGTACAGCGCGCTCGCTGACAACAACGTCTTCACCAACCTCCTGGCCCAGCGAAACCTGCTGGCCGCCGCGGACGCTGTGGTCCGCCACCCCGCGGAGGCAGCAACACTCGGCGTCGACCCCGAGGAGACCGCCTCCTGGCGTGATGCCGCCCGGGAGATGGTCGTGCCCTGGGACGAGGCACTTGGAGTCCACCCCCAGTCCGAAGGGTTCACGGACCACCAGGTCTGGGACTTCGAGAACACGAAGCCGGAGCAGTACCCGCTGCTCCTGAACTTCCCGTACTTCGACCTCTACCGCAAGCAGGTCGTCAAGCAGGCCGACCTCGTGCTTGCGCTCCATTGGCGCGGCGACGCCTTCAC
>JALYLK010000157.1 GCA_030774275.1 Actinomycetota bacterium | reverse complement strand
CGACTGCAATTGCGTCGAAAGGGGCGTACTCGGGCAGACCCAGCGTTCCGTCGCCGATGTGCACCTGAACACGCTCGTACCCCGCGGCGGCCAGTCGCTCTCGGGCCTGCTCGGCGAGCTCCGGGATCCGCTCGATCGTGTGCACCGCAGCCGCGAGCTCGGCGAGCACGGCCGCCTGATACCCCGACCCGGTGCCGACGTCGAGGACGCGTTCGTTGCCGGTCAACCGCAGGGCCTCGCAGATGCGCGCCACCATGTACGGCTGGGAGATCGTCTGGCCCTCGCTGATCGGCAGGGCGGCGTCCTCGTAAGCCCGCCTGCGCTCGCGCTCGTCGACGAAGAGCTCCCGTGGCACGGCCTCCATCGCGCGAAGCACGCGCTCGTCGACGATGTCGCGACCGCGCAGCTGGGCCTCGACCATCGAATGACGGCGGCGAGCTTGCTCCTCGTCAGGCGGCATGCGCAAAAGCCCGCGTGTAGGCGGGCGGCTCGACGCCGAAGTGCTCGAGCGCAAGCGGGGCGAGGTCCGTGATGCTCCGGGGCGCCGCGTCGAGGCCGACCGTCAGCAGAGGCACCTGGGAGTCCGCGGAGGCTAGGGAGCCATGGCTGCCACCGCCGAGATGGCTGCGGCCGGCGAGGTCGGCGAACTCGACGCCGTCGCCCGCCGAGATGATCAGCTCGCCCGCATTCGGATTGTGAAGGGCCGCCCAGGCGCGTGCGAAGGCCTCGGGCTGCGGCAGGAGCGCAGGGTCGCCGTTCGTCTTCCAGCCGGTCGCCCCCGGCGCGAAGCGGAGCTCCTCGCCGGCCCGGCGCGCGACCGCTTCAGCGCCCTCGAGGAAGAGCACCGCCTCGGCGCCCGCCTCGGCATCGAGGCGCGCAGCCAGTTCGCGAGCGTCCTGCCGAGCTTTTCCGGTCCGGTAAACCATGCCGGCCCGGTTGGACGCAGTCACGATCACACCCGCGTCCTGGAACCAGTCCTCCAGCCGTACCGTCCGTTCGATCCGCGTCTGCCCGTGGTCGGAGCAGAGCACCACAGCGTAACGCTCCAGGAACTCGTCGGGGCCGCCCGCAGCCTCGACCAGGGCCCAGATCGCCGCGTCGCTCCTGGTCAGGGCCTCATCCGCCGCGCCGGGACCGGCCGCGTGGGAAGCGAAGTCGTAGTCCGGCAGGTAGTGGACGAGGAAGTCGAAGCCGTCCCGCGTGACGAGCCAGCGTCCGACCGCCGCTGCGTAGGCGTCGATCGAGCCGCTCGATCGGCCGAAGACGGCGAGCGGGGCGCCCGTCACATCCGACTCGAACAGGTTGAAGAAGAAGAAGCGCTTCGGCCCGAAGGCGGGGCGACCCACCCCGGGCACCACCGGCACGTGGCGCACGCGCCCCCGGTAGCACGTGAAGTTGATCGCGGCGGTCGTGTAGCCCGCATCCTCGAGCGCCTCGAAGACCGTCACGGCGTCGGCGCCCAGGTGCTGCTCGTTCATGTTGAAGACCGCGTTGAGAAGCGAGCGACGGGTGCCGGCGGCGCGGGCCGCTGCGAAGGAGGACCCGTACTCCTCGATCCGCCGCCTCTTTCGGTCGTACCAGACGAGGTGCGGAATCCGGTGGACGTCGGGGTGAGCGCCCGTCGCGATCGAGGACAGGCAGACCGGGGTGAGCGAAGGGAACGTGGAGGTTCCGCGCGCGTAGTTGCCGTTCGCGGCGAGGAACTTCAGCGCCGGCGTCCGGTCGTCCTCCGCGGCACGTTCGAACTCGGCCGGGGTGAGGCCGTCGATCACGATCAGGATCAGCTTCTTCACGGGCCGGTTAGTCGCGCGCGAGCGTGCGCAGCCCGGCGTAGCGTTCCGGCTCGCGACGGCGTGCTCGAGCCGCGAGCGCGGGCAGCGCGACCGCTTCGAGGTAGCCAATGACGGGAACGAGCGCGAGTGCGGCGATACCGAGCCCGATCAGGGCGATCAGGATTCCGGTACCGACCGTCGTGCCGCCGCGTCGCAACGTTCCCGCGGCGAGCGGCACGCCGCCGAGGCCACCGAGTACGCCGCCAATCGCGCCGCCGACGGCCTCCTGCCAGCCGCCTAGTGCAAGACCAACGCCGACTCCCGCCGCGGCGCCGATCAGCATCGCCAGGAGAGCGCCCGGCCTCGTTCGCGCGAGCCAACCCGCAGCGGCGAGAGCGACTCCCACGCCGATCCCCGCCGCGACGCCGATCCGATACCACTCCCACATTCGGGCCAGTGTAGGCGCAGTGCCCGGCGTGTCCGAGGCCGAACGCCGGTCTCGCCTCGAACTAGCCCGTGCTACTGCGGCTCTACCCCGGACTCGAGGCGGCGGATCACCGCGAGGCCGAACTCGGCCGCTCGTGCGCCGTCGACGACGCGGTGGTCGAAGGTGACGGCGATCGTGCCGGTCGGGCGGGCGACGATCTCACCTTCGCGGACAACGGGCCGCTCGGCGACGCGGCCGATGCTGAGGATCCCGACCTCGGGGTAGTTGACGATCGGGGTCGTCAGGAAGCCGCCGAGCTTGCCTGCGCTCGTGATGGTGAAGGTCGAGCCGCGGAGCTCCTCTGGCTTGAGCTTGTTGGCGCGCGCAGCCTCCGCGAGGCGGACGACCTCGTCGGCGAGCTCCACGACGGAGCGTGTGTCGGAGTCGCGGACGACTGGCACGACGAGGCCCTGCTCAGTCTGGACCGCGACGCCCAGGTCGTAGCGGTCGAGGTAGACGATCTCGTTGCCCTCGAGCCGCGCGTTCAGCTCGGGTACTTCCTTCAGCGCCTCAGCCACGGCCTTGAGCGTCAGCGGGACGAGTCGTTTCAAGTCGATCGCGCCGAAGTCGCACTCCTCCATCCAGGTGACGGCTGGGACCTCGGCGTGTGCGCGAGCCATGTGCTCGGCGATCAGCTTCCGCACCCCCCGCAGCGGCTCGCGGCGTCCCTCCGGGGCGTGTTCCGGTGCCAGACCCGGAGACGCGGCCGCCGAGCGCACGTCCTCTTCGGTCACGCGGCCCTGAGGGCCGCTGCCGTCCAGGCTTTCGAGGTCGACGCCGAGCTCCTGCGCGAGTCGGCGGACGAGCGGTGTGGCGCGAACGCGTCCCGGCGAGGCGTGTCCCAGTGCCAGGCGTGCGGACACGTCCGAAACCTCCGTGGCTGCTTGGTTCTGCGGAGCGCCTTCGGCACGCGGCTGCTCGTCGCTTGCCGGCTCGCCGCCGTGGCCGTTTGCTTCGCCGATCACGACGAGCACTGTTCCGACCGCGACCGTCTCGCCTTCGGCAACGAAGATCCGGGCGACCTTGCCCCCAGCGGGTGAGGGAATCTCAACGGTTGTCTTGTCGGTCTGGATCTCGACGAGGGGGTCGTCCTCGGCGATCTCCTGCCCTTCGGCGACGAGCCAGCGGGCGATCTCGCCCTCGGTCAGCCCCTCGCCGAGATCCGGCAGTTTGAACTCGTAACTCACCGCGCTGGAATCTATCCAGGCGTTGCGATCAATGAGCCGGCATCAGCGGATGCGCCGGCGAAGCCGGCGCATCCTTTTAACCGGCATCGCAAGCGATGCCTCAGGCCACTGCCGGAATCTACCGAGGCGTTCCGACCCAGGCGTCGCGGGGAACGATGAGCACGCGAAGGCCACCTTCGACACGCCAGAGCGAGACGGCCTGCTCGTCGCCGCCGAGCTCAGCCGCGGTCTCACGAGGCACGTACCCGGCTTGAAGCGTTCGCTCCTCGTTCCAAATGGCGACCGCGTTGGGATCGTGCTCGTTCTCGGGCTCGGGCACGAGCGCGAGCCGGCGGCCAGGGTCGAACGAGGTGTCGTCGACGTTCCCGGGCCGAAAAGTCACGCCCGCGACGGCGACGACTCGGAGTCGCGGATCCTCCCAGCGGACGCGCTCGCCGGTCGCCGCATCGCGAAGGTGGAAGCCGCCCGCGCCGCGCTCGAGCCACAGACGGAGCCGCTCAGCCATCCTGCGACCTTACGC
>JALYLK010000156.1 GCA_030774275.1 Actinomycetota bacterium | reverse complement strand
CCCGTGATCACGACGACGGGGCGACCGAGGCCGCGAGCGGCGAGCTCCGCGGCGGCCGCGAGGCCGTCGAGCTTCGGCATCTCGATGTCGAAGAGATAGAGATCGGGCTGAGTCGCCGCCGCTTCGGCAACTGCCTGTTCGCCGTCGGCGACCGGACCGAGCGGCTCATGTCCAAGGGAACGGACTCGCTCGACGAGGGCAAGTGCGATGACGGGATCGTCTTCGGCGATCAGTACCCGCATTAGAAGACGAGCTCGGCACGCGTCCCGCCGCCGCTCCGCTCTCCGAGCTCGAACGAGCCTTTGAGACCTTCTTCGGCCATCCGGCGCACCAACTGCAGACCGAGCCCCGCGGTGGCGTCAGTCCGGCTCGAACCCGCGTCCTCGACTCGCAAACGCGTTCGAGAGCCACCCTCGAGCTTGACGAACAGCGGCGGGGAGCCGTGTCGAACCGCGTTCGTGACGAGCTCGTTGGCTACGAGCCCAAGCTTCTGGGCGGAGGTGGCGTCGAGCGTCACAACCTCAGCGTCGAGGACGAGAGGAACGTCGACGTCCTCGACGATGTGGTGAAGAAGCTGGTCGGCGCGGACGTTCTCCTCGGCCGACTCGCTCAGCAGGCGGTGCACCGCCGCCAGCGACCGAATCCGTGAAGCGGTCAGGTCGAATGGACGGCCGGCGCTGCCGTCGGGTCGGCCGAGCAAGAGCAGGTCCGCGGCGGACTGCAGGCTGTTCTTGATCCGGTGCTCCGCCTCGGTGAGGAGCGTTCGCTCCTGATCGGCGCGTGCGGCGGCCCGCGCGCGTTCCACAGCTTCGCGGCGGAGGGCGCGGGAAACGATCAGCGTGCCGCCGACGACGGCGGCGAGAATCGTGAGCCGCATTGCAGTCGCTCCGGCGGGTAGTGACACGGCAACTGTGACCAGCACGCAGGCGGCGAGGGTTGTCGCGAGCCAAAAGACGCGGCGGCGTCCCACCTGAACGACTGCGACGAAAGGAACCGCCAGGAAAAGGAGGAGCGAATAGGTCGATCCGCCCAAGCTGACGAGAAGCACAACGAATCCAATCAGGGCGCCTGACCAAACGTCGAGCAGGGCCGATCCTCGAGCTTTGCCGAGCCAATCCCGCCAAGGGACGAGCATCGTGACGAGGTTGCCCGCGCCGGCTACGGCCGCAAGCGCGAGCACGAGCCATCGATGGCCTGGATCTGCTCCGACGGCGATACCGACGAGGACGGCCACGAGCGCCGCCCAGCCGAGCCACCGGCCGACCCGAAGCGCCGAGACGCGAAAGTCGAGCTCGAGGCCTGCAGGCAGATTGCCGGCCGTCATCGAGCCTGAAAGCTCCCTTCGCACATGCCGTTCAACGAGGGCGGGCGGCGGCGTGTTCCCATCAAAGCCGCCTTAACCGAAACGCAACAGACGAGCCGCGCCGCAGGTCTAGCGCTGCTGCTACGTTGCTCGACAGACACCCACGAAAGGTGTCGTCGAGGCCAAGGCCGCCTCTTTCCCACGCGGAGCTCACGAGCTCACGCGGAGTCCAGAGGGAGAGGCGAATGGCCCGAAACTCACAGAGCAACGATCAAGCGGTCGGCCCCACGCTTGCGCCGATCGCATTCGCGATCGGCATCGCCGTAGTACTCGCCGGTTTGGTCGTGAGCCCCGACGTGATTCTGCCCGTCGGCGGGGCAATCACTCTGGTTGCCGCAGGCGCTTGGATTCGCGGCAGCGGCAGACCGTCGCCCACGTCGCCCGAGCCGGAGAGCGACCAGCCGGCCGCTCAGGCCGAGAGGTTTCCGCGCAACCGTTTCCTCGAGCGTGGGACCCTCGCGCTCGGCGGCCTCGTCGCAGCCGGTGTGGCGCTGCCCGCAATCGGCGCAGCGCTGCTCCCGGCTCTCAGCCGCAACAAGCAGAAAGCCGTCGACCTCGGGCCGATCGGAGCGTTTCCCGAGGGGGAGTTCGTCATCGCGACTTTCTTGTCGGATCCTCAGGCGGGCGAGATCTCTCGCCGGGCGGCATTCGTGCGGAACAACGGCTTCGTCGGGAAGTCGCCGAGTTTCACGATCATGTCCAGCCGCTGCACACACGTCGGCTGCCCGACGCAACCGAACGGGCCGATCTTCGTGCAACGAGAGAAGTTCGAGCGGACGAACGTCGGCGAGGTGAAGGTCGTCCCGGCCCTACCCGCGGGAGGCTTTGGCTGTCCTTGCCACGGCAGCGAATTCGACACCGAGGGCAATCGCACGGCCGGCCCGGCGCCGCGGGCGCTCGATCGCTATCAGTTCTCGATCCGCAATGGCCGCCTCGTGCTCGGCCCGATTTACAGCGTCAGCCGCGTCGACGGCGCAGGCGGGACCGCACGGATCCACAGCTACAAGCGCCTAGGCGACGGCGAGCCCGCGTCAGGGCCGGAGTCCCTCCTCTACCCGGTTGACCCGATCTCATGAGCGTCTTCGAGCTCGACATCAGCTGGGCCGCGACTGCATGCGAGCGGCGGTCGCTGCACTGGGCTCTCATCGCCTGTGACGAGGCGCGCGCGGTCTTTCTCACGGCGCGCGACGACGTGCTCGCCGTGCTGTTCGGCGGCGATCGCTGGGCCTTCGACGCGTTCATCCAAACGCTGCAACCAGAACCCACCACTTACAGAAAAGGAGCACTCCAGTGAAACATTTCTCTCTCCGGCTATTCGCCTTCGGAATGGCCCTCGGCGCGGTCGGGGCGGCAGTCGTCCTCGCCGCCAACGCCTATGCGCGCACCGCGCGTCCGACACGCGTGACGACCATGGACGCACCCGCATCGGCAACGTCATCGCCCGCGACCTCGCCCGATCAGGTGATCCAGTGGAACCGGATCCTGCTCGGAATTCTCCGGACCCCCGGGGCCCAGCCACCAACGGTCCACCCGACCCGCAGCATGGCGATCCTGCACGCGGCGGTCTACGACGCCGTCAACGCGATCGCGAAGACAAACGCCCCCTACCTCGTCGACCTCGGGGCGCCCCGGCACGCCTCTGAGCCGGCCGCTGCTGCTGCTGCGGCACATGCTGTGCTCGTGCGGCTTTACCCGGCCGAAGCGGCCGCTCTCGACGCCGACCTGACCGTCTCTCTTTCGCAGGTTCCCGACGGCCGGGCGAAGAATCAGGGCATCAGGGTCGGCGAAGAAGCCGCCGCCGCGATCCTCACGCTGCGAAGCGACGACGGCTCTGCCGCCGCGCCGATCCTCTTCGTGCCGGGGACGAATCCCGGCGACTACCAGCTGACCCCACCCGGATTCGTACAGCCCGTGTTCACGCACTGGCCCCTCGTCCAGCCCTTCGCGTTGCGGAGCGCCGACCAGTTCCGACCCGCTCCGCCACCGGCAGTGACGAGCCCCACGTACACGGCTTCATTCGACGAGGTGAAGTCGCTCGGAATCGCGGGCAGCACAACGCGCACCGCGGATCAAACCCAGATCGCCCGCTTCTGGGGCGCTCCGATCCAGAACTACTGGAATGAGATCGCCCAGACGGCAGCGCTGGCACATGGGACGACCCTGGTGCAGAACGCCCGGCTCTTCGCCCTGCTCGACCTGACTGTCGCCGACTCGGTGATCGCGTTCTACGACGCCAAGTACACGTACCACTTCTGGCGGCCGATCACCGCGATCCGGGCCGCGGCCAACGACGGGAATCTGGCGACCGCCGGCGACCCAAACTGGACGCCGCTCGCCACGACCGCGCTGGATCCCTCTTACCCCGGCGCACACGCCGTCGTCAGCGCCGCCGGCGCCGACGTGCTCGCCACGTTCTTCGGCAGTGACAGCGAGAACTTCGCAGTTACCTCCGAACTACTGCCGGGAGTCGTGCGTGGGTTCACGAGCTTCTCGGCCGCAGCCGACGAGGCCAGTCTCAGTCGCATCTACGCCGGGCAGCACTTCCGCTTCGACCTCGTCGCCGGGCAGCGACTTGGCACGCAGATCGCCGGCTACGTCCTGCGCAATTTTCTCCTCCCCCACGAGCAGGACGACCGCTGAGTCCCGCTCACCCTCAGCCCGCTCCCGCCCGGGAGCGGGCTCCCCAATCGCACAAGGAGTTTTTAGCCAAATGAACGCCTACGAACTCAGAATCCGCGGCCTCGACAACGCGACCTCGTTCGCGCGTGCCCGTTGGGAGCTCTTCGTCTTCCCGCAGGTGCATGGCCTGACGTCTAGACCGGAGAAAGACCGTTTCCTCGTTCTCTACTACGGCGAGGCTCCCGTTCCGACTGCCTGGTGCCGGGTCCTGTCGGCGGCGGGGTATCCGGCAACACCGGTCGGGCCGCTGCTCGAGACCGGAGAAGCGGCATGAAGCGTCGCCTCTTCTTTGCCTCACTGGTGCTCGCACTCGTGCTTCTCGCACTCGGGGGCTGGGCCGTGGACGCGCTTCGGGGCCCGAGATGACGCGCCAAACAATCGTCGATCAAAAGGAGGCCAACGTGGCCAGAAAGCAAGCAACGCAAGCCGAGACGGGACGCGACGTCCTGAGGCAACTCGCTCGGATTCAACTCGCCTCGATCACGGCGGCGAGCAAGTTCTTCGCGGGCTGGGTGCAGTCTGCCGACCGCTACGTGCAGTCCGTCAGTGCCGAGCTCCGTGCCCGAATTCAGGGAGAGACCGAGTCCAGCGAGCTCGGAGCCCATCTCGCAACCGCCAGCACCGAGCACCTCGACGAGCTCACGGCTCTCCCCAACGTCGCGGTGCGCCACTTCAACCGGGAGCTGGCGGCCGTCTCGCCGGCCGGCAAGAAGATCGAGCACGGCGGCTGATAGCCAAAGAAGGAGGCGGCCCGACCCTCACGGGCCGTCTCCGGCGGCAATCAAAGGTCAGTGAAGCGTGTCTTCGAGAACCGAGTCTTCGTCCCGGACGACCGCGTAGCGCGGCTCGCGCGACATCGTCGCCAGTCGGGAGACGGCCTCGAGCGTCTCGCCGGCCTCGACCAGGCGGTCCAGCTCGGCGAGCTCGTCTTGCAGCCAGACGGCGTCGACGACCGGGCCGCTGACTCGACGGATCTTCGGGTGTGCGGTGGCGACGACCGTCTCGCCCTCACCCCAAAGCTCCTCGTGCAGCTTCTCGCCGGGACGGGCGCCGACGAAGTCGATTCCGATCTCGCCGGGGTCCTTTCCCGAGAGCCTGATCATATGCTCGGCGAGCTCGACGATCTTCACCGGATCGCCCATGTCGAGCACGAAGACGTGGCCCTCGCCGCCGATCGAGCCGGACTGGATGACGAGGGACGCTGCCTCGGGGATCGTCATGAAGAAACGGGTCATCTCCGGATGCGTGACGGTGACCGGGCCGCCCTTCTCGATCTGGCGGCGGAAGATCGGGATCACGCTCCCAGACGAGCCGAGCACGTTGCCGAAGCGGACCGCGACGAATCGCGTCGAGATGTCCTCGCGCGCGCCGTAGGCTTCGACCACCCATTCGCAGACCGCTTTCGACTGTCCCATCACGGTCTTGGGATTCACGGCC
>JALYLK010000155.1 GCA_030774275.1 Actinomycetota bacterium | reverse complement strand
CAACGAAGGACACGTCTCGCGCATTCAGGTGGACCACGTTCGGATTGAAGTTGTCTGCCCAGAACGAGCAGCTTTTGCAGCCGACATCGTCGTCTGGCCCGAACATGAAGTGGTAGACGATCAGCTGCCCGCAGCCGTCGAAGAGGTCCTCCAGGGTTTCCTTGCCGCCGGGTCCCTCGAAGACGTACTCCTTCTCGACGGCCTCCCAGGGCAAGGCCTGCCGTTGCCTGGTCAGCTCGTCACGCGCGCGCGTGAACTCCTTCTCCTTTGCGAGCAGCTCGGTGCGCAAGGCAACCCAGTCGTCGTGCGCGACGACATTCACATGCCCTCCGGGCCGCGGTCCTCGGCGGGGTCGTCTCCGCGGCCGGCGACCGCGAGACGCGCCAGGTAGTGATCCCAGCCGTGGGCATGGCTCTGCGCGGCCTCAGCGCCGGGCAGGCCGTAATGGCGGAACTTGAGGATCGTCCCGGCGCCGCTCGGCTCGAGCTCGAACTCGATCGTGCTCGATCCCTCAGGCACCGGATTCTGTTGGCCGCCCTCGGGCTCCCAGCCGAACGTGTGCACCAGACGGCGCGGCGGGTCGAGCTCGACGAACTCGCCCTTGGCGATGTGGCCGCCGATTACGTCCACTCTGTACTCGCCGCCGGGCCGCGGGTCGAGCCACGCTCGGCTCCCGAACCAGCTCGCCAGCTTGTCGGGGTCGACCAGGAACTCCCACACCGTCTCGGGGCTCGCGTCGATCGCGAGCTCTCGCTCGACCGCCGTCTCAGTCGTCGTTTCCATGCTTCTGCCTCTCCTCCCTTTCGGCCTCGCGCTTGAGCGCGACGAGGCGTTCGTCCCAGAATTCCTCCAGAAACTCCTTCAGCTCAGCGAGCCCTTCCGGGCGGGCCCGATAGAGCCGTTTCGTCCCGTTGCGTCGCTCGCTCACGAGCCCCGCCTCCTTGAGGACGCTCAGATGCTGCGAGACCGCCGGCCTCGTCACGTCGAAGTGCGCAGCGATTTCGCCGGCAGCGAGCTCGCCGTCGCGGACGAGGGTCAGGATCTGCCGACGCCGCGGACCGGCGATCGCTTTCAGCGCTGCTTCCATGGGGGCTAGTTAAGCAAAAGCTAACGTAAGGCGCAACTTAAATTCGCGAAACGTCGGCGGAGTGCGTAGGTTCGCCCTATGACCAAGGGCACAGTCGAGTTCCCACTCGACGGCGAGATCGCCGAGACGTGGTACCGCATCGACGGCGAGTTGTCCGGCGACGCCGATGCTCCCGCGCCGCTGGTCACGCTCCACGGCGGCCCTGGCGCGACCCACGACTACCTGCTCTCGCTCGCCGACCTCGCGGGCGGCCGTGCGGTCGTCTTCTACGACCAGATCGGCAACGGGCGCAGCACGCACTATCCGGGTCGGAACGGCGACTTCTGGACGGTCGAGCTGTTCGTCCACGAGCTCCACAACCTCGTCGAGTCACTGGGGATCGCCGGCCGCCACCACGTGCTCGGCTCCTCCTGGGGCGGCTTCCTCGCGCAGGAGTACGCGCTGACACATCCGGCCGGGCTGCGGTCGCTCGTGCTCACCAACACCGCGGCGTCGTTTCCGGACTTCGTGGCCGAGGCGAACCGCCTCCGTCGAGAGCTGCCGCCCGAGGTCGAGGCAACGCTGAAGCGACACGAGGAGGCGGGGACGACGGACGATCCTGAGTACGAGGAGGCCTGCATGGTCTTCTACGGACGTCACCTGTGCCGCCTCGATCCCTGGCCTGCGGGGCTGGTCGAGTCGTTCGGGTGGATCGAGAAGGACCCGACCGTCTACCACACGATGAACGGGCCGAGCGAGTTCCATGTGATCGGCTCGATCAAGGACTGGCAGTCCAAGGACCGGCTCGGTGAGATCGACGTGCCCACGCTCCTGACCTCCGGCCGCTACGACGAAGCCACGCCCGCCCTGCAGGAGACCCTTCGCGAAGGGATTCCGAATTGCGAGTGGACGGTCTTCGAGGAGTCTTCGCACACACCGTTCGACGAGGAGCGAGCGCGGTACATGCAGGTCGTGGGCGACTGGCTCGCCGCGCGCGACTAGGTCAAATGCTCAAGGCCCGCCCGCGCGCGGCGCGTGGCGAATGCGACCGCGAGCACGACCAGCGGCACCACGATCTCGAGCGCGTACAGCGCCAGCAACCCGTACAGGATCAATATTGGTCCCCTCATCCCGCTCGGAGAATCGCACGTCGATATCGCTCTGGCTATAGGCCGATCGGCCCATTGCCCCCACCTGGACGGCTAGGTCAGCGCAGTTCCCGCGCCACCTCGGCAGCGATTCGTCGCGCCAGCTTGTCCGCGCCACGGCCCCGGTGACGTCTGCGCGGTGGCGGCATGGGTGAGTCCTCGAGCCGCGGCGTCGGATGCCCGTTCTCGATCCGGAGGCGCTCGATCAGCTCGGACGCTGCGTCTCGCGTTTCGGGGAACTCCTCGCCGCCGCGCTCGCAGCGCGCTGCCGCCAGCGCGTAGATCTGCCGCACGGTGGGTCGCACGGCCTCGATCAAAGCAGAGACCGTGCGACCCAACTGTGACGAATGTGTGACTTCTCAGGTCTCTTCTCGACGGTGCGAGGCCGCAAGCTCCGGCAGGGCGGACTCGTCGATCGCGTCGCGCGGCACTACGGCGACGCGAATCGGGGTCGTCGCCCAGACCGTTGCGGTGCGCTTCCCGCCCTCGAGCAACGCACGCTCGCCCAGCAACGCACCGGGGCCGATCTCGGCGACCTGGTCGCCGTTGACCTCGACATCGACGACACCGTCGAGGAGCAGGAAGAGCTCGTCGCCCTCCGTGCCCTCGGTCAGGAGCGCCTCTCCCTGCTCGAGGTTGCGTCGCTCGAGCTTCTTTCCTTCGCGCATGATCGATACCGAGAGCTCGCGCTCGAGCGCTGATTCGACGGCGGTCGTCACGGCCGGCGAGTCCTCTTCGCCCCACGGCGTGTGCTTTCCGTGCGACTCCTTGTACCACTGGGCGAAGTCGATCGTCCCGGACTTCTCAACGAGCTTGCCCGAGTCGTCGTAAAGCCAGTGGCGCGGGAACGGGCTTGCGCCCTCGAGGGAATGCTCACTGGTCCCGTCCGCCTTGATCGTCAGCCCGAGCGTCGTCCACGCGGAGGCCGACTTGATCCGGAGGAACGGCTTGCCGCTGACCCGCCTAGGCGCCGGCAGCCCCATGTGTCCTCCCGCCGACTGCGTGAACTTGACCCAGCCGTCGCCGACCTCCGGCTCGGCTTGGATCAACGGATACTGGACGGCCGGAAACATCAGCTCGCGCCGGCCGAGCTTGATCCGGGTGACGCCGATGTGGCCGCCGCCCGAATAGCCGTGGCCGGTTGGCTTGCCGTCGTCGTCGAACTCGGCCCAGGCGCGCAGCTCGTTCGCCTCGCGGAAGGCGTCCGACTCCCGCAGCGCGTCGAGGTCCTCCACTTTGTCCGGTGGCGGATCGTCGTAGTGGGCCATGCCCATCTCGAACGGCAGCTTCGGCATGCCCGAGATCGCCTCGGACGGAATCCAAGTGATCGTCGTCACCGATTTCTCGATTCTCATTGCGCAGCCCCTCTCTACCAGCTGAGTTGACAACCCAAAGCTAAACCGGGTCGCGCCCGAGGTCTAGTCAGGACCGTCGGGACTCAGTCGCTCGTGGAACGGCGGCCGCGTAGAAGGGCAAACGCTCCCGCGCCAGCTGCCAGCACTACAGCGATCAAGGACTTGTTCGGCTTGCCGCCTTCGACCGCCGGGGTTGCGTCGCGGGCCTTCTGCTTGCCCACGCTCTTGGCGACCTTCCAGATCGCCCAACCCATCACGGCATTGCGTCGATTGAACACGCTCACAGCGCCACCGTACCCGACTTCCAGCGGGACTAACCGCCAAGTACACCGCAAACTTGCAGCGAAGCCGGAGCCTTCACGAGGCGCAAGCGTCTGAGCGCCTCACGCCGCTCGCGCTGGAAACGGCCAAAACTCGCGCACTCATCGCAGTCACGCAGATGCGCACGCAATCGTCGTCGCCCTCGCCTGGAGAGCCGTCCGTCGAGGTCGCGCGAGATCGCCCGCACTGCGGAGCCGCAAGCCGCAGGGTGCGCCATTGTTTCGATAGATGTCGATTTGCGGCGTTTCTTGCTGTTCAGCCCAGCGGGGAGGGCAACGTGACCGGTGGCAGGGTGACCGTCACGGGGAGCACGGGCGTCGCCACCGGCACGGTAGCCGGCGGCGACGGTGTCGCCGGCACCGCCACCGGCAGCGTCGGTACCGAAGCCACGACCTTGTCGACGGTGTCTGTAGGCGGGCTCAGCGCAGCTGAGGGAATGGGTGATTCCTGCGTCGTCGGCGCCGCGGCCGGGAGAGGTGTCTCCGAAGGCTGATCGTTGGCCGGCGCGCTCCGGAGCGCGCCCTCGGCCGCGAGCGGTCGGCCTGGATGCTGGGG
>JALYLK010000154.1 GCA_030774275.1 Actinomycetota bacterium | reverse complement strand
AGCGAGTGCGTGATCGTTATCCGCACTTACGTTGTTTCCCGGTTGTTTTACGAGGCCGACCGGGGACCTCGGCTTGCAACTCTGCCGGAGAATCGACCACGTCGAAACCAGGTCGCCCCCGTATGTTTTTGCTGTAATCCCGTGCCAGACTTCAGTCTGGCTTGGGCCCACTCATTGTAGCCTCGCTCGGTGAGCTCGGCCGAACCGGAGATCCGCTACGCGAGAAGCGGCGACGTCCACGTCGCCTATTACGCCGTTGGCCAGGGCCCGCTCGACATCGTCTTCGTCCACGGCGCCCTCACGAACCTGAAGGTGCTTCGCGAGGAGCCCGGCATCCGGCGCTTCTACGACCGCCTCGCCTCGTTCTCACGCTTGATCGTGTTCGACAAGCGCGGAATGGGCCTCTCCGACCACGTTTCGGTCGGCTCGCTCGAGGAGCGAATGGACGACATTCGCGCCGTCATGGACGCGGTCGGCTCCGAGCGCGCGGCTCTGATCGGCATGTCCGAGGGGGGCCCACTGTCGATGCTCTTCGCGGCGACGTATCCCGAACGCACGGAGGCCCTGCTGCTCGTGGGGGCCGAGGTCAAGGAGGAAGAGACGGGGGACTGGCCTTGGGGCGAGGCGACGCGCGAAAGCTTCGAAACCGCCATGGAAACTCTGCCGGAGCGGTGGGGCACGTCCGGGGCGAATGTCACCCACTTCATCCCGAGCGCCGGGAACGACCCCCGCCTGCAAGACTGGTGGCGGCGCTTGATGGTCGAGTCTGCGAGTCCGGGGACCGCAATAGCCTTCATGCGAATGGCCTTCGAGATCGACGTGCGCGACATCGTCGGCTCGGTTCGGGTTCCGACGCTGATCCTCCACCGGCAGGGGGACCACGTCTGCCACGTCGAGAACGCGCGCTATCTCGCGAAGCGCATTCCCGGCGCGCGCTACCTCGAGCTCGACGGTGACGACCACATCCCGTGGGGGCAGAACGGCGACGAGATCGCGGCCGAGATCCAGGAGTTCTTGACCGGTGCGCGTGAGTCGCCGACGCCCGATCGAGTGCTCGCCACCGTGCTCTTCACCGACCTCGTCGGCTCGACAGAGCGAGCAGTCGCGGTCGGAGACCGCCGCTGGGCTGGAGTGCTCGAGACCCACCATGCGGCCGTGCGGCGCGAGCTTGCGCGCTTTCGCGGCCGTGAGATCGATACAGCGGGCGACGGCTTTCTCGCTAGCTTCGACGGACCGGCGCGCGCGATCAGGTGCGCATCGGCTGCGATCGACTCGGTGCACGGCCTGGGCCTGGAGATCCGCGCCGGCGTGCACACGGGCGAGTGCGAGATCGTCGGCGAAAAGCTGGGCGGCATCGCCGTCCACATCGGTGCGCGCGTGGCCGCGAAGGCGACAGCAGGCGAGATTCTGGTGTCGGGGGCCGTGAAGGATCTGGTCGCAGGATCGGGCATCGCGTTCGAGGACCGCGGTGTCGCAGAGCTGAAGGGCGTGCCGGGGTCGTGGCCGCTCTACGCGGTCGCTTGAGCACCCGGGCGGTCACGTCGCAGCGTCTGGAGCTCGTCTCCATGTCGCCCCGGTTCATTGAGGCGCTCCTCGCCGGACGCCGCGACGAAGCGGCGGTGGAGGGAGGCTTCACCGTCCCCGAGTCGTGGCCCGACGCACATGACGCCGGCTTTCTCGCGCTGCGCCTGCGGCAGATGCGCGAGCGACCGGAGATCCAAGAATGGTTCGTCTACGCAGTCGTCCTGCCCGCGGGCGAGCGGCCAATGATCGGCCACGCCGGTTTCCATGGCCCGCCCGGCGCCAACGCCGTCAAGGATGCGGACGCGGTCGAGGTCGGCTACATGATCCTCGAGCCGTACCGGCGAAGGGGTTACGCGACGGAGGTCGTGCGAACCTTGCTCGACTGGGCTTCGAGCAAGCACGGGATCCAACGCTTCATCGCCTCGATCAGCCCAGGGAACGAAGCGTCGCTCGCCCTCGTCAGACGGCTCGGCTTTCGGGAGTTCGGCCGACACTGGGACGAGGAGGACGGCGAAGAGCTCGAGTTCGAGCTGAAGATCAGCGGCGGCGCCTGAGCGCGCGTTCGATGTCGCGCTGGGCGTCGCGCTTGGCGATGTCGCG
>JALYLK010000153.1 GCA_030774275.1 Actinomycetota bacterium | reverse complement strand
GGCTTCCGCATCTTTGACGCCACCGACCCGCGGCATCCGACCGAGATCGGCTCGTGGATCGCACCCGAGTCGCTGAAAGCCGGCCGGCAGGCGGTTTTCGTTCACTCGGTCCGCGTCAACGCCTCGGCGACCCGCGCGTACCTCTCCTACTGGGATCTCGGCACGGTCATCCTCGACATCTCGAATCCAGCACGGCCGCGCTTGCTCGGACGGACGAACGATTCGCAGGGCTTTGCGCACTCGACAGCGATCACGCCGAACGGCCGGTTACTGATCGAGACGCACGAGACGACCGGCGGCCGACCGTCCCTCTGGGACATCTCGAACCCTCGCCGGCCACGGCTGCTGAGCGTCTTCAAGCCGCCGACCCGCCTGATCGCGGACGCGAGAAAGCGCGGCGCGGCCGGCTTCACCCTCGGCGTCCATGACGCCAAGATCATAGGCAAGCGCGCGTACTTCTCCTGGTATGCGCTCGGCGTGATCGTCGCCGACATCTCGAATCCCCGTCACCCACGCTTCGTTGCACAGTTCCTGCCGCCCTCTTCGCGCGACCCCGACAACGAGTTCTGCGACAAGCAGTCGTGCACGTACACCTGGGGCGTTTACCCCACTCCGAAGTACGTCGCCGCAGCCGACATGGTCGGCGGGCTCTGGGTTTTTCGGCCCCGCTGAAACGAACGGCGGCGAGCCGGACATGATTCACGTGTGGAGGCCCGACGAGCGCGGTTTGAAGACTTGTACGAGACCTGTTCGCCCGACATCGCGATGTACGCCCTGCGTCGCACCGACCGTGAGACGGCGCAGGACATCGTCGCGGAAACGTTCACGATTGCCTGGCGACGTTTCGATGACGTTCCCGAAGAGCCTCTGCCATGGCTCTACGGCGTTGCACGGCGCGTACTGGCGAACCAGCGTCGCTCATTGCGCCGGCTAACAGCGCTCCGACGGAAGCTCGCGCCTGACGCCGACACTCCGCCCGAGCTTGCTGATCCGAAGCTCGGTGCGGCGTTCCGAGAGCTTCTGTACGAAGCCAAGCGTCCCGACGATCATTTGCTCGTGCTTGCCGAGGGTGCGGACGGAAAAACCGTCCTGAGGCTGCCGGTCTCGCTGCAGCCGGCGGCTAGCTCGCCGCCGGCGCGGTAGGCGCCTCCGACAAGTCGGTGCGTTCGACCTGCCTGGTCTCATAGACCTCGAGGATGTCACCTTCCTTCACGTCGTTGAACCCCTCGAGCAGGATTCCGCACTCGAAGCCCTCTGCGACTTCGCGGACGTCGTCCTTGAACCGGCGGAGCTGCGCGATCGACGTCTCGTTGATCACAGTGCCGTCGCGGACGACGCGTACCTGCGAGCCTCGGCGCACGTTGCCTTCCGTGACGTACGAGCCGGCGATTGTGCCGAGCCGCGAGACGCGGAAGAGCTGTCGCACCTCGACTTCTCCGATCGTCTCCTCGGTCGTGACCGGGCGGAGCAGGCCAACGAGCGCCTGCTCGATGTCGTCGGTCAGCTGGTAGATGACGCGATAGGTGCGGATCTCGACGCCCTCGCGCTCCGCGAGCTGGCGCGCCTCGGACGAGGGACGCACGTTGAAGCCGACCACCATCGCATTCGAGGCGACCGCGAGGTTGATGTCGTTCTCGGTGATGCCGCCGACCCCCTGGTGGATCACATTCACGCGAACCTCGGGGTGCTGGATCTTCTGCAGCTCGCTGATCGCGGCCTCGACCGAGCCGACCACGTCCCCCTTGAGGACCAGGTTGAGATCCTGGGACCCGCCCTCCTGAAGCTGGTCGAACAGCCGCTCGAGCGACACGGCGCCTCCGGCCTGCGTTGCGAGCTGCTCACGCCGCAGGCGCTCGCCGCGGACCTGCGCGAACTGGCGCGCTGCGCGTTCGTTCTCGACCACGCGCGAATACTCCCCCGCCGGCGGTGGATGGTCGAAGCCGAGGATCTCGACGGGCGTGCCGGGCCCGGCCTCCTCGACCTTCTCGCCGCGATAGTTGTAGAGAGCGCGCACCCGGCCCCAGGCGTCGCCGGCGACGATCGAGTCGCCGACCCGGAGCGTGCCGCGCTGGAGGAGCATCGTCGCGACCGGCCCGCGGCCGACGTCGAGACGGGACTCGACGATCGGGCCTGAGCCCTCGGCGTTCGCATTCGCCTTCAGCTCGAGCTCGGCGTCCGCGACGAGCAGCACCTTCTCGAGCAGGTCGTCGAGGCCTTCCTTCGCCTTGGCGGAGACGTCCGCGAACTGGATGTCGCCGCCCCAGTCCTCAGGCTGGAGGCCTTCGCCCGCGAGGTCTCCGCGCACGCGGTTTGGGTCTGCGTCGGGCAGGTCGACCTTGTTGACGGCGACGACGATCGGCACTTCGGCCGCCCGCGCATGCGAGATCGACTCGCGCGTCTGCGGCATGACGCCGTCGTCGGCGGCCACGACCAGGACCGCGATGTCCGTCACCTTCGCGCCGCGGGCCCGCATTGCGGTAAACGCCTCGTGGCCCGGGGTGTCGAGGAACGTGATCTTGCGGCCGTTGTGCTCGGCCTGGTATGCGCCGATGTGCTGGGTGATCCCGCCCGCCTCGGTCTCGACGACGGCCGTCTCGCGGATCGCGTCGAGCAGGGTCGTCTTGCCGTGATCAACGTGCCCCATGATCGTGACGACGGGCGGTCGGTCCGTGAGATCCCCAGCCGCGTCCTCGTACTCCTCAGGCTCGAGCTCCTCCTCGGCGGCGTGCTTGATCTGCAGCTCACGGTCGGGAACGAGCTCGGCGGCGATCAGTTCGACCTCCTCGTCGCTGAGCGACTGAGTGATGGTGACCATCTTCCCCAGCCCCATCATCACCTTGATGATGTCGGGGACCGTCTTGCCCATCGCAGCCGAGAGATCCTTTACCGTGACGCCCGAAGGGACGCTGACCGGCCCGGTTGGCGGCGCCACCGGCTGCTTCGGCGGACGGGCCTCCTGCCGCTCGCGAGCCTGGCGCGCGTTCTCGCGCGGCCTGTTGGCAGCGTTGTCGATAACCACGCGCCGCTTGCGACGGCCGGTGACGGCGCCCTGGCGGGGCCTGATCGGGCGGTTTGGTCTCTTCGGTCCGTTAGCCATCGGCGTCAGTGTAGAGCCGTGCAAGCGCTGGATCGACCCGCACGGTTTGTCGAAGGACTCGATTGAAGGCTGCTCGCGACCTCGCCCGTTCGAAGCAGGACAGCCGGCGGCAGGTGTAGACGCCACGGCCCGGCGCCTTGACCGCAGGCGTCAGTTCCGCCTCGCGAGCGACGAAGCGCATGAGCTCGGCCTGCGGAGCTTTCCGCCCGCAGCCGGCGCACGTCCGCGTCTGCGACTTCGCTTGCGAAGTCGCTGAAGAGGCCGGCCGATTCATTCGGGCGGCCGCTGATCCCGGCCGATCGGAACATTCCCCGACGGGAGCCACTGACAATTCGCCACTGGGTAGTCACGCAGCGCTGGAACCCTCCTCCGGCTCGGCAACGCCGGCGGGTGCCTGCTCGTCGCCGTCGTGTGAAACCTGCTCGATCGGAATCCCCGCCGGAATCTCCTCGGGCGGCGCGACCTTTGGAGGAGAGATGTCCAGGTCGACCTCGCCCTCGGCGTCGGCGATCACGGTCGCCGGCGGGCCGTGGGTCGCCGCTGCGTCGGCAGGCGCTTCCGATTCGAGCGGCATGTCGCCCGGCTCGGGCATGGCAGGGCCGACCGCCTCGGCATCGGGCGCGAGCTCGTCAGCGAGCGCCTCGAGCTCGGGCTCCGACTCGGTGACGATCGGTTCAACATCCGGCGACTCGGTCTCGCGCTCTGCGAGCTCCTGGTGCGCCGGGACGCCGCAGTAGCGGGAACCAGGGAGTGACGCGTTCGGACAGCGCTTGCCGTTCGAGAGAATCGCGGCACAGCGGCCGGTGAACTCCTCGTCCTCGCCGCCACCGCCGAAGGCAGCCTCGGCCTCTGCCTGCGCGAACTCGCTGTCGGACTGGATGTCGATCTTCCAGCCGGTCAGCCGGGCCGCGAGGCGGGCGTTCATGCCCTCCTTGCCGATTGCAAGCGCGAGCTGGTCGTCCGGCGTGACCACGGTCGCCTCCTTGCCGTCGTCGTCGAGGTAGACCTCGCGCACGCGCGCGGGCGAGAGCGCCTTCGCGACGAAGCGGGCGGGCTCCGGGTTCCACGGGATGATGTCGATTTTCTCGCCGCGGAGCTCAGACACGACCATCCGGACGCGCGAGCCGCGGGGGCCGACGCAGGCGCCGACCGGGTCGACGCCCTGGGCGTGCGACTCGACGGCAATCTTCGAGCGGTAGCCCGGTTCGCGGGCAACGCCGCGGATCTCGACGAGCCCGTCGGCGATCTCGGGCACCTCGAGCTCGAAGAGGGTCTTGATCAGCTCGGGATCGCGCCGCGAGACGATCACCTGCGGGCCCTTCGTCCCTGACCGAACCTCCGTGATGACGGCCTTGATCCGCGAGCCCTGCTCATAACGCTCGCCGTCGACCTGCTCGGATCGGGGCAGCAGCGCCTCGACCTTGCCCAGGTCGACCAGCACGTTATTGCGGTCTCCCGCCTGCTGCACGATGCCGGTGACGACCTCGGAGACGCGGTCGATGTACTCCTCGTACATCATCTGGCGCTCCGCCTCGCGGATCCGCTGGGTGATGACCTGCTTCGCGGTCTGCGCGGCGATGCGGCCGAAGTTCTCCGGCGTGACGTCCTCCCGCTTCACCTGATCCTCGGGCACATCCGACCAGTCGATCTCGAGGTCCTCGTCCTGAACGAGCACGTGCGAGCGCTCGCCGGTCTCCTCCTCGGTCTGCTCGAGCTCGGTCAGCACGCGCTCGCGCGCCTCTTCGAGCAGCCGCTCCTCGATGTCGGGCGGCAGTTCGATGGAGAAGACCCGAAAGTCGCCCTCCTCGCGGTCGAGCTCGACCACGGCGTGGCGCGACGCGCCCGGCGTCTTCTTGTACGCGGCGAGCAACGCGTCTTCCAGCGCTTCGACCAGCGTGTCGGACTCGATTCCCTTGTCTCGTTCGAGTTCCTGGACGAACTCGATGATTTCTCGGCTCATTTGCTTCCCTCGTCGATCAGATTGCCCCGCACGATCTCGTCGTAGGGGATGTCCACGGGCTGCGGCTCGGTGGCGAGATGGACTGCGTGCTCGTCCGCACCGATCAACTGGCCCTTGAAGCGCTTCCGGCCTTCGATCTCGCGCGCCGTACGGAGAGCGACGCGGCGGCCGACAAAGCGCTCGAAGTGCGCCGGCTTGCGGAGCGGCCGCTCGATGCCCGGCGAGGAGACGTCGATCGCGTACTCCCGCCGGTAGTCGTCGAGCTCGCGGGTGACGCGCTCGCAGAGGGCGTGGTCGACGCCCTCGGGGTGGTCGATGTAGACGCAGAAGCGCTCGGGCCCGAGCAGCTCGACTGCGAGCACTTCCGTGCCCGGCACTCGCTTCTCGATTCGCCCGGCCAACTCGTGTTCGAGCTGCCGCTCCTTGGTGTGTACGCCTTGCATCCTTCCTCCCTACGTTCTTCTCTGTACGCCGGAGCCAGACTGAGGTCTGGCACCGGATTCATAAAAAAAGGGCGCCGCGCGCCCATTTCGCCAAGCCGGTGAAATGTGGTGCTGGCAGGATAGCAAGGGCCGTGTCTGTAACACGTCTCCAAACCGGCGGGGGAATGGTCGGGTTACCGGGCGACGCCAGACTCGGTCATGACGACGCTTGGCCACACCCGTTCGCCTGGGCGGCCGGGTGATCGTAGGGCGTCTGGTCAGCCGTTTGCCGCGCCCCTGGCGACGCGTTCTGGACTGGGTGTTGACGATCGCCGTCGCGATCGTGCTCGTTCTCGTCTTCGAGGCGGAGATTGCGAAGCCGTACCGCGTCCCCTCGGCGTCGATGGAGCCGACCCTCCACTGCGCGAAGCCGGCCCGCGGCTGCCTGGCTCGCTTTTCGGATCGTGTGATCGCGTTGCGGATCGTCTATCGCATCCGCGACCCGCACCGCGGCGAGATCGCGGTCTTCCACGCACCGGCCAGCGCAGCCACCTGCGGCGAGAGCGGCTCGCTGATCTTCGTCAAGCGAGTGATCGGACTGCCCGGCGAGACAGTCTCGGAGCGAAACGGGGTCGTGTTCATCGACGGCAAGCGGCTAGTGGAGCGCTACGTGCTCGCCCCGGAGCGCGACCATCGCTCAAGCAGCTGGCCGAAGCTCGAGCCGGGCCAGTACTTCATGCTCGGCGACAACCGTGCGGCGTCCTGCGACTCGCGCGACTGGGGCCCTGTGCATCGCTCGAGCTTCATCGGGCCTGCGTCGATCACGTATTGGCCGCCGAACCGGATCACCGTGCGTTAAGAGCGAGTGCCCCGCGTGTCCACGCGGGGCCGTTCGCCCTAGACCGTCGCGGTCTCCGTCTTCTCCTCCTTGAGGCGCCGGATCAGGTCGGCCACGTCGGCCGTTTCCTGCTCCAGGTCGCGTTGGTACTCCTCCAGGCGGCGGAGCAGCGTCTCCGCGTCCGGGAAGCGCCGGCCGCGACCGCAACCGCCATGCCTGCGATGTCTTCCTCCGTGCATCGGTTCACCCCCTTTCTTCCTGTTCGTAGCGGTCGAGAAAGCTCTGGACATCGCCCTGCGCTTCGCGTAGCGCCTCCGCCCACCGGTCGAGCAGCCGGCGGCCCTCGGAGGTCAGTTCGTAGGTGCGCTTCGCGGGCCCGGGCAGCTCGGCGCTCCATTCGGAGCTGACGAGGCCCTCTGCCTCGAGCGCCCGCAGGAGCCGGTAGAGGTTGCCGACGTCGATGCGCCCCTCCCCGGCGAGCTCGGGCAGGCGCTCGATCAGCTCGTAGCCGTGGAGTGGACGCTCACGCAGGAGCAGCAGGATGGACGGCTCGACGAAGCGCTCGACGCGCGCCCGCACGTGCCAGTGGCCCGGTCTCGTCTGGTGCCGGCTGCGAACGCGGCGCGGATGGCGATGTCGCATTCGCGTCAGTATAGGTCAAACACATATGTCTATGACAGGACGGGCGTCACGGATCCGTCATTGAGGAGCTCGACCTGCATCCGGGCGCCGAAGACTCCGGTCTGAACGCCGACGCTAGGCGACGTCGCGGATTCGGGACGAGTAGCGTTTGCTCGCAGGGCGCAGCGAGCTGGCGAGCTTGTAGTGGCCCTGGGCCTCGGTCTCGCGGCCCTGCTTCTCCAGGCAGCGGCCCAGCGCGTAATGGCCATAGTCGTCGGCCGGCGCGAGCTCGAGCAGCTTTCGGAACTCCGACTCGGCCTCGTCGTAGCGGTGGATGCGGAAGTAGGCGATTCCAAGCGCTTCGCGGATCGAAGCCTTCTCGGGCTCGCGCCGCTTCGCCTTTTCGAGCGAGACCGTGGCTTGCGCGGCCATACCCTCCCGGAGGTGGGTGCGTCCTTGCTGAAAGAGGTTGTAGGTCTCGCTCATTCGCTCGTCCTCAGGTAGTCGAAGTTCTCTTTCACCAAGTCAAGCGGATCCGTCAAGTCTCGGGTCGCCCCTACTTCAAAGGCAGAAACCCGGAGGCCGGCAGCGATCGCCCGCTGGTAGGCCTCGAGCAGCTCGAACGGCGGGCCGGCGAGGCCTTCCAGGTACCCGACCAGGTCGGGCCCCAGGCCCCAGAGCGACGCGTGCGCGTTCGGGCTCTCACCTGCGGTGCCGATTGCTGTGGCCAGTCCGGCTTCGACCTCGACGCGAGCACGTCCCGGCCCAGGCGGCGGATCCCGCCTGATCGCGACGGCGCCAGGAGTTCCCGCCTCCTCGAACGCGGTCGCGAAGCGCCCGAGGTCGCCGGGCCGGAAGACCGTGTCGGCGGTGGCGACGAGCAGCGGCGGTTCCGCGCCCGCCGCCAGCCCGCGCGAGACCGCGTCTGCCGAGCCGTCGGGACGCGGTTGCCGCGCGTAACGGAGCTCGAGTCCGAGGGCCGAGCCGTCGCCGAGCAGGCGCTCGACCTGCTCCGCGAGATGCCCGGTGACGACGGTGACCTGCCGGCAGCCGGCCGCCTGGAGCTCCCGGACCACCGTTGCGACAACCGGCCTTCCGTCGATCGGCAGGACCGGTTTGGGCCAGCGCTCGGTCAGCGGCCGAAGCCGGCGGCCCTCGCCGGCGGCCATCACGAGCGCGTCCACTACGGCGTCAGGCCGAGCGAGCGGAGAGAGAAGAGGCCGAGCGCGCGCTCGGTCCGGGTCAGAGCGGCTCGCAGATCACGACGCAAGCTCCGCAGCTCGCCCCGCGCCACGCGCGCCGCCGACCGAGCCTGCGCCGGAGGGCCGAACCGCGCTTGAGCCGCTGAAGCAACGAAAGCTCGAGCCGAGACGCCCAGCTCCTCCTCGAGGAGCCGAGCCAGCTCACCGAGCGTGGCGCTCTCGGGTGCCCGTGCTCCCTGGTCGGCGGCGTAATCAGCCAGTTCCCGGACGCAGGCGGCGGCCAGCTTACGAGGATCGCGTGTCAGGTAGCGGCGTTTGCGGATCAGGAGCTTGGTCGCCGCGACAAACAACAGCAGCGCGGCCGCAACGAGCGCGAGCAACCGCAGCAGCGCGCCGACTCTCGATCCCGACGGAGCGGACTGAATGGTCGCGTCGGTCCCGCCATGCGCGGCGTTGCCGTGACTACCCCGCAGCGTCCGGAGGTCGAACGTCCCGGGCCGCCTCAGGTGCTGGGTGACGGCGAGCAGTCCGTCGGTCAAGTCGAAGTGCGGCGACGAGGCCGAGTACGTCGCGCTCAGGGAGCCACGGCCGGGTGTGGGATCGAAGGGCAGCCAACCGTAGTGCGGGAACCAGGCCTCGACCCAGGTGTGCGCATCGTGATCGGTCACCGTCCATTGGTGCTTATGGGAGTCGTACTCGCCGGTGGTAAATCCTGCGGCGACCCGCGCGGGAATCCCCAGGTAACGGAGCATCAGCGCCATGGCTCCCGCAAAGTGCTGGCAGTAGCCGCGGTGTGTTTGCAGGACGAATGCGACGAGCGCAGGCACACCCGCGACCTGCGGCGGCGTCTGGTCATAGTGGAACGCCGGGGAGAGGAACCAGCCTTCGAGCTCGAGCGCGGCGGCGTAGGGATTCGAGGGCTCGCCGACGACCTGCCGCGCTGTCCGGTAGAGACCCTCGTAGACTCGGGCGCGAGACGAGTCCGCGAAGAGCCTCGTCATCCGCTGGTCGCGGTTCGGCACGCCGAAGGCGGGTGCGACGATCTGCGCCTCGACCTCCAGGTCAGTCGCCGTGACCTCCTTCGGGTAGCGGGCCGGCAGGCCGGCGAGTTGACGCGGCGTCGGCTGCGGCTCGTAGCTCCAGACGCCGTAGCGATCGCCCCTGGAGAGCTGCTCGCCTTGGAGAGAGGCGACCCCACCCGCGGCATAGTCCGCGTTGTGTGAGCCGGGGTCGTAGG
>JALYLK010000152.1 GCA_030774275.1 Actinomycetota bacterium | reverse complement strand
GTCGACCTCGGGCTCGACGAATGGCGGGACGTCGTAGTCGCAGGCCGCGAAGACCCCTCCGTCGCGGAGCACTCGCGCCGCCTCGGCCAGAACGGGCTGCGGTTCCATCCAGTGGAACGACTGGAAGCTGGTGACCAGATCCGCGCGGCCGGGCGGCAGGCCAGTGTCGTCGCCGTACGCCTCGGCGTAACGGATGTTCGGCTGTTCGGTGGACTTTCGGGCGCGCTCGAGCATGCGCGGATTCGGCTCGACTCCAACGACCTCGCGGGCGCGCTCGCCCCAGGCCTGCGTCGCGAGGCCGGTGCCACAGCCGAGGTCGACGACGAGCCCCGGCTGCTCGACGCCGGCCACCACGGTGAGAACGTCGAGCAGCCCGCCTGGGGGCGAGGGGCGGTACCTGTCGTAGACGTCGGCGAACCCTTCGTCGAGGTACCCCGAGCGCCCGATCAGCTCCTGGGAGAACGTGCACATGGAACAGCGATCCTAGTGGCCTGACCGGCAACGTCCGCCGGCTCCCTGGCCCGCGATCACGCTGCGCCAGAATCCACGCTCGCCCTTGTCAAGGCCGCCGGCCTTGCCTGCGGACGATCGCGGCCTCTGGCTTGGTGCTCGCGACCCAGGAAGCGGGCAACGTCACCGGCCAAACCACTCGCGACCCGGGTAGGCTGATTCGCGTGCACGTCGAGTCGACGACGACGGCCGGCCGGTCGCGCTCGTTTGCCCTGCAGCCGGTCTGGTTCCTGCGATTCGCCGCGCTCGAGCTCTTCGCACTCTGGGTGATCGTGGCGACTGGCGCAGCTGTCCGGCTGACCAGCTCCGGTCTCGGCTGTCGCCACTGGCCGGGTTGCGAGGCCGGCCACCCGCTGCCGGCCAAGAACTACCACGCCTACATCGAGTTCGGAAACCGGGTCGTCGGCGGGGTGACGATCCTGATCACGTTGCTGGTCGCGGTGGCGGCTTTCTGGACGCCGCTCGGACGCCGGGCGAAGCAGCTCGCGGTCGCGTTGTTCGTCGGGACGCTTGCTCAAGCGCCGCTCGGGTATCTGGCGGTCAAGACCGATCTGCGGTGGCCGGTTGTTGCGGCTCACCTGCTGCTCTCGATGGTGCTGCTTGCGGGCGCGGTCGTGCTCGTCTTCCTCGCTTACGAGGGGATCGCCGGGCGCGCCGGGCCGATCGTCCCGCACGAGCTCCGGCTCTTCGGCACCGGCGTGGCGGTCGCGGGGCTGGCGCTCGTCGTCAGCGGTGCACTCGCCACGGCCGCAGGCCCGCACTCCGGGGGCGGCACGACCCAGGTGCACCGGCTGGCCCGCTTCGAGCCTGTTCTCTACGCGCACGCCGGAGTCGTGGCGGTCTTCGGCTGCTCGTTCCTGTTCCTGCTCGGCTACCTCGCCGCTCGCCGGTCACGTTCGCCGCGGCTATTCGCCGCGGCGCTGGCGGTGCTCGCGGTCCTGCTCTTGCAGGTCGGGCTCGGCGAGCTCCAGTACCGATTGCACCTGCCCTGGTACCTCGTCCTGCTGCACGTCGCTGTCGCGGCGACCGCCTGGGCGGGCATCGTCGCGCTGACTTTCGCGTTCTGGCGCCCGCCTGCTTGGCTTGCGTCAGGCCATGCGTAGACTTCGGGGATGGAGTCGGAGCTTCGCGTTTCCGCCCGGCCGGAGCTCACACGGCCGGTCCTCGTAGCCGCGTTTCGCGGCTGGAACGACGGCGCCCAGGCAGCCTCGCTCGCTGCGGGCTACCTCGCCAAGCTTTGGGGCGCCGACCAGATCGCAGACGTCGACCCAGAGGGCTTCTTCGACTTCCAGGCGACCCGGCCGCACGTGTCGCTGGTCGACGGGATAACTCGCCAGATCGACTGGCCTGAGACGGCCTTCTACCGCGCGAAGCCTCCACGTCTCGACCGCGATGTCGTGCTGCTGCTCGGAATCGAGCCAAATGTCCGCTGGCGTACCTTCACCGACCTGGTCGTCGGCCATGTCGAGGAGCTGGGCATCGAGCTCGTCGTCACGCTCGGTGCGCTGCTCGCCGACGTGCCGCACACGCGCCCCTCGCCCGTGACCGGCAGCGCGTCCAATCAGGATCTCGTCAAGGAGCTCGGACTCTCCACCTCGCGCTACGAGGGCCCGACCGGCATCGTCGGCGTGGTTCACGACGCTTGCAACAAAGCCGGGATCCCCTCCGCAAGCCTCTGGGCAGCGGTTCCGCACTACGTTTCGCTGACGCCGAGCCCGCGGGCGGCGTCTGCGCTGTGCGAACGGCTGGGCACCCTGCTCGGGACCGAGATCGACACGGCCGAGCTCGACCAGGCCGCCGAGACGTACGAGGAGCAGGTCAGCCAGGCCGTCGCGAGCGACGAGGAGACCTCCGCGTACGTCGAGGAGCTCGAGCACCGGGCGGACACGGTCGAGGAAGATTTCGAGCTGCCCTCGGGTGACGCTCTCGCTGCCGAGCTGACGCGCTACCTGCGCGAGCGCGAGGGCGGCAACGGCGAGTCCGGCCCTCGCGGGCCCGCTAGCTAGCGTCCTTGATACCCGCGACCGGGTCCCGAGACATGCCCCGGGACCAGGTCCCCGGACATGTCCGTGGACCCGGTCGCCGGACACGGCCGGGGACCCGGTCCCAGGCAAGCTACTGACGGTTGTCGCTCGCTAGCCGAACGTAAACGAGTAGACCGAGACGCCGGGTGTGAAGCTCAGGCGAAGCTGGGCGTCCAGTAGCTGCGGTCGCGTCACGACGGTGTAGAGGCGGTTGATCCCTTTCACCGCGATCGTCCGGAGCTCGTGGCCGTCCACCGAGACGCCGACACGGCCGCGGCCGCCCATCACGAGGTAGACGTCTTTGGCGTGGAAGTGGAGCGCGAGCCCCGCATTTCGTCCCGCCGTCGTGTGCTCGGGGCCGAGCCGCCAGCGGCCTGACAGCGCCCAGCCATTCTGCGTAACGTCCTTCGGCGCCTGATAGTCCTTTGCCCGATCGGGCCGCGGCCGGGAACCGACGTAGTTCGCCAGCTGGTGGTCGTAGCCGAGGTAGGTCTCGGGCGTGGTCAGCTCGGTCGGGGTCATGTCGGCGAGCTCTGCCTTGGCGGGCCCGGGCTCCCCGAGCAACTGGCGGATCAACTGCTCGGTTCGGCCGTATTCGCCCTCTCCGAAATGCTCGTTCCGGATGTGCCCCCTCTTGTCGATCA
>JALYLK010000151.1 GCA_030774275.1 Actinomycetota bacterium | reverse complement strand
AACGGTTCCGGTGCGAGGATACGCCATCCGCGCCGTGCTCCTGATAGCCGCTTAACGGCTGCTTAATCGCTACAGCCTTCGGCCGCCGCGCGCGCGCTCTTCGTGAGGTTCATCCTGCTCGCGTGCGGGCGGCTCGTCGTGCAATACGACCAGGACGTCTCTGCCTGCGCATACGTCGGCACGCTGACGGCCAACCTCCCGAGCGCGGGAGCCGGCGGCGAGATCGCCGCGGTGGGGAGCCGGAGTCCGACTCGGTCCTCGTTCGCACCTTCGGATCAGGCGGCAGTGAGACGCCGCACGCGTTCAGCCTGGCGGTGCTGTGCTGACGACTCCGCCCTCTCCCCGGGGAGCCCCGGTTGCCGCGCCGGGGCTCCCCTCCCCCTTCGTAGACTCGGCGCTGATGGCCCGGGAGACGGTCGGCCGGCGGCTCAAGCGCCTGCGTGAGGAGCGCGGACTGTCGCAGCGCGAGCTCTCAGAGCCGGGCGTCCGCTACGTGAACATCGCGAGCGCGGTCAGGGCGAGCCAGGCGATCCCGAGCTGTGAGTGGTGCGGCCGGAATGCCAGGGCGAGCACGTAGACCGACTGCGCGCCGATGTAGAGCGCGAGCAGGAGGAAGGCGACGCCGATCAGGCGAAGCGCCTTCTGTTCGTGCGCGGCTTGTCGGTGCCTTTGAGCTGCAGGACGAGCACACTGCCGACCACATTCCTGGCGAGCGTCGTGTACTCGAGCCGCAGACCACGGCGCAGCAGCAGTCGGCGTGTCGCGGCGGTGAGCTCGAGGGACCTCTCGGTCATTGAAGGTGACGGTATCCGCGCTTCTCGTGTGTCCACTTGCCGGGCGAAGCGCGGGCGTCAGGCCAGCTTCTCGAGAACGAGCAGGATGGCTAGCCCGAGCAGGGCGAGACCGGCGAGCTGTTCGGCGCGCTCGCGCAGACTCTCGTTCAGGCGCGCCCCCAGACGCAGCCCGACCTGGGCGAAGAGGAACGCTTGCGCGCCAATCAGGACGACGGCGAGCCAGAGGGAGAGGTGGAGCAGGCCGATCGTGAAACCGATCGCGAGCTCGTCGAGGCTGATCGAGATCCCGAGCGCGAGCAAGACAAGACCGTGACCGCTTGCGAGCCGGTCGACCCTTTGGCCTTCGGCCTCCTCGTGGAGGAGCATCCAGAGCCCGAGCATGGCGAGGACAGCGATGGCGAGGTAGTCGGCGTCGCCGCCGACGAGGTGTCCGAGCGCTTGGCCGAGGAGAAGGCCGACGATCGGCATCGCCATCTCGAAGCTGGACATCAGCAGGCTGACGCGCAGGCGCTCCCGCGGCGGCAGTCCGCGCATGCCGAGCGCAGCAGAGACAGCGAAGGTGTCGAGGCCAAGCGGCAAGACGAAGAGGATCAGCTTGAGCAGGGCCGCACGAGGCTACCGCTGGGTTGGGGTAGAACCTGGTTCAGAGGCTTTCCGAGACAGTTGGGGGTGGAGGAGCCGGTAGGGCGAGTTGAAGACGGGCGCGAACAGAACGGCTCCGAGGAAAAACAGCCGGCGGCTGGCTTGTCCCGCAAAAGGGGGGGCCTTTTTTGAAGGCGACGCCCGGTCCAGATCGCGCCGGTCGAAGGCGCATTTTGTCGTTTTTGGACAAAATAGGCTGAAGCGGCGAAAAGGGCTTGGCTATGCGGAATTCGCTCCTATTTTGTCGATTTTCGACAAAATTATCTTGGGCAGGAGTCGGCGTATGGGAGCGGGAAGCGCGACCATTTCTCCCAAAACTGGGAGATTGAAGCGTTAGGTCGGCGCGACCGACGGTGGACGAATCCAGCTAAAAACCAGCCCCCGTCACTGTGGCATCTAGCCGCGCGGATCAGCCGTGGGCGACTTTCGGGAATCGAGTCAGCCGCCGCCGCCGGCCCGAGTCTCTGCGCGCACCGGACGCCACCGTCAGGCCGAGAGTGAGGGTGGGCCAGCGGGAATGTCACCAGAAGACGTCCGTGCGGGCGTATGCTCGAGGTGAAAATGATATTCCCTCCAGGATCGAACACCGACCGGCCAGACGCGAACTATCGGCCGGCGAGGCAGAAGAACGTCAACCCCAGCGATCCCCCCGAGGGCTACTACGACGCGGCGGAGCCACCCCTTCGGACGCTCGTCGTCCGTCACCCGCGGAAACTTGCGGCTGCGATCCGCCGCTCTCGCAACACCTGACGAGAACCTCGGTTGGGCGAGCGTTCGGGAATGACCCCTGAGCGCATACGGCCCCGTGAGAGATATGAGAATGCAGAAGATGACTGAACCTGGTTGCGTCTTCTGCGATCTGACCAAGTTCCGCGCAGCCGAGGTGTGCTTCGAGAACGCCTTCTGCTTGTACGCCTCGACGCGTGATCCACGTGACCCGCCCGACGTGCTTCCGGGGTGTGGGGTCATCATCCCTATCGTGCATCGCCTCTCGCCGTTCGATTTCACGGCTGAGGAGTGGGCGGCGACGCGTGAGCTTCTCCTCAAGGCGAAGGCCGCACAGGATGAACGTCTCGCACCGGACGGCTACGCGCTGGTCTGGAACTGCTTTTCCGAGATCGGTGAGCCCCCGCACCACACGCACTTGCACGTGATCCCTCGCTTCGACGACGAGCCACTCGCAGACCAGGGCGGTCGCTCGGCCATTAAGTCGCCGGAGAATCGGCGGCCCGATCCTTTCGGGCGCGGGAGCGGACGAGCGCAGTCATTCGGGCCGCCGGCTCGTTAGTCGCGGCCTGTCCCAGCGCTCACGAATGACCCTTGACCCGCACCGTGAAGGCCCCGCTGCGTGCTCTTCGAATCACGAGCGGGCGTAGACTCGCCCGGGCGCGGGTGCCGTGTCTGAGCCGAAGAGCGGGGAGAGGAGATGCAAGCCCCGCCGCGCAGGCTTGGCCCCTTTCGAGGGGCCGCGACAGCCGCTCTCCAGTTGACCGGTTCCCGCGCCCGGTTCCGCGCTGCAAACGCCACCTCGCGAACACCGCCCCTCGTCGGAGTGGAACTGGCGGCGCCAGGACGGTCGTCTGCGCCAGCGTTTTGCGAGTACACCCCGAAGCGAGTCGTGTCTAGAACGTCCAGAGCTGTGCCGGTATGCCTCGGTGAGTCGTAATCGTCTGTTCGAAATGCTCACCGATCTTCGTCGCGACTCTCATCGAACGCTCGTTCTCTGGGTGGATCAGAGAAATCAGGCGCGGCGGCCGGACCTCTCTGAGCGCCCAGACACGGATGGCGGCCGCCGCCTCAGTCGCATAGCCACATCCCCAGGTGTCGCGCGAGAGCGTCCAGCCGAGTTCGATTTCGGCTCGTTCCCCAATCTCAGCTCGAATGCCGCTTCGCCAAACGGCTGGATCCCAGGCCAGAAGTCCAACCCGCCCCAGTAGAGCGTTGTCACTCTTGCGGATAGCGATGAACCCTCCAAAACCGTCCGCGCTCCACGCGCGTCGCATCGTCTCAACCACCTCGACTGCGTCGGCGAGGGTGCCCGTCTCCCCGAGTCCGATGAAGCGCATGACTTCAACGTCGGCGATTGCCTCGGTCACGCACGGCGCATCCTCAAGTACAGGCGGCCTCAGCAATAGACGCTCCGTCTCGATCACGGCCTGAGGCTATTCGGTCCTTTTGGCGTAAGGAAGGCAGCCTGGGCGAGCGTTCAGGAATGCACCTCGAAGCGAGGCGCCCCTAGGAGGTCGTCATCAGGCGCGACGCGATCGCGGTCAGGTCGGCGACGATGTCGGCGAGCGGTCGGCTGGCATCCAGCTCATGCGTGCAGCCCTCCCTGAGGAGCGGCTCGACCTTGGCGAGGTCATCCAAGATCATCGCTCG
>JALYLK010000150.1 GCA_030774275.1 Actinomycetota bacterium | reverse complement strand
GTGCGGGATCGGCGCCGACACGAGCACGTAGACGATCAAGGCGAGGGACGGCAGCAGGTCGAGCAGCCGGTAGGCAACGACGGACCCCAGGAGCCTCGCCCAGACCCCGGTGCGACCCCCGAGCCTGCGGGCGAGGACAGCGATCCGGGCGACTTCGCCCGCTCGGGCTGGCAGGAGGACGTTCGCGAGCAGGCCGACCGAGAACGCAGACAGAACGTCTCGGTAGCGTGGGTGAGGCGGTGGCATCGCCTGCTTGATCACTGTGTCCCCGGCGAGCGAGCCGGCTATGGCGGAGAGGAGGTTGAAGGCGATGGCGGCAACGGTCCAACTCCAGCGCACGTGCACCAACGCGGTCGCGAACGACTCGAGGTTCGACTCTCGCCAACGAACTAAGGAGAGCACTGCGAGCCCGGCCGCAAGAACGAGCACGGCTCGAAGCCAAGGGCCCCGCGGCGCGAACTGGAGGCGGTCGGGCAAGATGCTAGGAAGTCTGAATCGGATCAAGCCGACAGGCAAACGGAGCGCGCGTTCCCGCTCTCGATTCCGGAGTGTTCAGCGGCCTCCGTCCGTTTGAACCCAACATGGTTTTCACTACGCGGTCTGTTCACCGGTGACCAGACATGGGCCGGGCCTGATTTTTTGAGGAGGCGCCGTCGCAAGATCGCGCCGGCAACGCGTTTCACAGTCTGGGAGAAATCGTCGCGCCACGCGCTCGCGCACGCCTTCCTTCACTGTCGCCCGGCGATCTGCCTGCGTCGGCCGAAAGAAGCGACGCCGGTAGCGGAACAAGGCCAGCGCCAAGCGTTTGCAAGCTGGTGCTGGACGCTCGGCAGCGGGGCGGGCGCGTGTAGAAATGAATCGCATCTTCGAGGTGGGCGTCAGGCCGCCGTCGCAGTCGCGGCTCTTCGGCGACAAACCGGAGGCGACCTGCCAACTGGCCGCTTCCAGGCTGACCCCAAGTCGGAGCCCCCGCGGCGACCGGGGGTACCCGCTGGGTATGAGCCCTATACGAGCCACACCGCGGATCTCCTCCGAACGAACCGCGGTTAGCTCCTTGTGGCCGACTGAGCCCGGAGAGCGCGCGACACGGCAGGGTTGCTAGACGACAAAATAATCCCTGCATACCACCGCTAACGGACCACTTACAATCCCCTCATCGACAACACACCCGCGGCATCGATACTGCGCCCGTCGATGAGGCGTCTCGTCTGGCTCAGCGTGCTCGCGATCGCCCTTGTCGTGCCGGCGGTTGGTTTCGCGCTGAGCGCGAGCGACGACGGCACGCTCTCCGTCAAAGCCGGCATCGGCAAGGTCTATCTCAACTTCAACGGCTCGGTTGTCGGCCGCCTGCAGCGCGGCTCGATTCAGGTGACAGATCCGGTTGTGAGCGACGGGATCGGGTTCGACTTTCGAGGCTGCCAGTTCGTTCGCTATAAGAGCGACACGACAACGGTTTGCAGCGGCACCAACCTCCGCTTTCGCGCAATCGGCGGCAGGTATCAGATCCTGATCAGAGGCTCCGGCATCTACCTCTCGGCCGTCGGCCACGGTTACGCGAGTCTCGACGGCCGCGGCGAAGACCCCGGGATCGACTCCGATGGCTTCTACTCGGTCGACGACGGCCCCTACAAGTCGCTGCCCGACTTCGGGCAGACGTTGTCCTTCCCCCTGGCGGCCGGGAGCTGAGCCCTGGCATCCTGAGGCCGTGGCGACCCCCCCACACGCCCAACACCGTGCTGGTCGTCAAGGACGAAGCCTGGCTGGCATCCGTCCCCCGTATGTCGGGATCCTGGCCATGGTCGGCGAACACGGTACGGACTCGCTACGAAGCGGCTAGGCCAGTTCCGGCGGGGATGGGCCGGCGTGCGTTGTCTGGATAGAACTCCTCTGTTGGACGCTGCAGCGCACGAATCGCCGCGAACCTCGCTCGATGCGCCCGCCCCGCACGGCCTCGGCGTACTACTTCCGCGTCGAGCAGCGCGAGAAGGCGACGTCACCGCGCGCGTGGCAGCGAGGAACGTGTCGACGATCTCTCGCCCGCGGGCGAGGTCGTCGGCGGCATGGCTGCTGCTCCGTGTCCATTGCTGCCCCCATTGCTGGCCCCAAAGGGCACGGACCCCGGACCCTGCGACCTTTTCCCCTGCAAACCGGTCGTTTTCAGAAGCCCCCGGAAGGGGCCATGATCGCCATGTTGGACCCAGCGCCAGCAGCTGATGCCCGTGCTCGTGGGCGAAGGCCGTGCCCCCGTTGTAGCAGTACCTATGCGCGCCGTGAAGGAAAGCGATAACGGCGTCGGCTTTCAGTATCTCGAGCTCGGCGAGCGCGACAGCTACCGCCAGCGACGGATCGGCCGAGGCCTGCTGAGCTGCGCCGGCTAGCGTAATACGGCGAAAGCTCGGTGACACAGCGCCCGAGCTAATCACGCGCTTTTCGCCGCCGGACGGAGTCGCGGTCAGCGCCCCCGCGTAGCCTGCCTACATCGTTCAAGATTGAACAACGGGTGTGAAGGGCGAGACGCGTTACAGTCTGCGGTGCTCCGGCGTCAGCGAGCTCGCGCTGATGGTCGAGGACCTCGAGCGGGCGGAGGGCTTCTACGCCGGCACGCTCGGTCTTCCCGTCGTCGAGCGCTGGAAGGATGCGTTCTGGGTGATGGCCGGTGAGCGGACACGCATCGGCCTGTGGTTGCCGAGCGTCGAGCCGCTCGCGGGTGAGCGCGGAGGCCGTCACGTCCATTTCGCGCTGCACATCGACGACGCGGATTTCGACGCGCTCGTGCAGCACCTCGAGCGAACCGGCCCCGACGTCCATATCGAGAACTTCAGCGATGGCCGTGGTCGCGCCGCTTACTTGACCGATCCCGATGGTCACGTGATCGAGTTCTGGACTTGGGATGTCGCCGGCCATCTCGACCGAGCCGCAGCTGACGCTTGACGGCGGCCTGGCAGAGTTCTGGAGGTGGACGGACGCCCGCCCCAGCACACCGAACGCAGATGAAGTGGTCGCCGCGCTATTGGTGCGGAACGGCCGCGTATTGTCGTGCCACCGCGCCGCGGAGCGCCGGTGGTATCCGTGGGCCTCGTCCTCGGCGCCCCTGATCGCCGGGATCGGCGCCGACGCCGCCACCTCAACGCAAACCGCCTGTGGGGTGCCAAAACTCGGTTCGCGCCGCGAGAAATCCAGATTTGCAGGCGGAACGCGAGTTTGGTCCCGACTGGCGTTCGGGCGGAAGGTCAGGCTGGGAGCAGTTCGAGGGCTTCGGTGTGGAGGGGACGGATGGTGCTGAAGTGCCGGTGGTCGAGTGTTGCGAGCTTGCGCTCTCCGAGTCGCTCGACGACT
>JALYLK010000149.1 GCA_030774275.1 Actinomycetota bacterium | reverse complement strand
GCGAAGCTGATGCAGAACATGATGTGCGCGATCAGGATCGTCTGGAAGCCGAACGTGACGAAGGTGAGGTTGAGGAAGAGCGTCAGCAGCGACGCGCCGAGCACGATCTCGGGCGTCGAGAGCGGGAGGAAGATGAGGATGTTCGTGCTCGCACGGCCCCGGAACCCGTAGCGCACCAGCGCGAGGGCGATCAGGGTCCCGAGCACGGTGGCGACGACACTCGCGAGGAGGGCGATCTCGAGCGAGAGGACGATCGCGCCCTGGATTCCGGGCACGCCGTTCCAGTAGCGCCAGTTGTCCCAGGTGAAGCCCTGCCACGTGTAGTTGAACTTGCCGGTCGGGTGGTTGAACGAGAAGAGGACCACGACCCCGATCGGCAGTAGCAGGTACCCGAAGAACAGGATCGAGTAGACGGTGAGGATGTGATGCTTCACGAATGCCCGCGCAGCCGCGAAGGACCCGGCCCGTGCGCGCCGCTGCTCGACGGCGACCGCACTCATACAGCCGTCCCCGTCAGCTGCTCGGTGCCGACCAGGCGCGCGTAGATGAAGACGAAGACCAAGATCGCCGCCATCAGGATGAAGGACATCGCCGCGGCGGACGGGTACTCCGTCTGCTCGAGGAACTTCGACTGGATCACGTTCCCGATCATGTGGTTCTGTGTCGAGCCGAGCAGCTGCGCGTTGATGAAGTCGCCCGCGGCCGGGATGAACGTGAGCAGGGTCCCGGCGACGACGCCCGGCAGCGAGAGCGGGAACGTCACGCGCCAGAACGCGTCCCACTTGCTCGCGTAGAGGTCCTCGGCCGCTTCGATCATCCGCCCGTCGATCTGCTCGAGCGAGACGTACAGCGGCAAGGCCATGAAGGGGAGGAAGTTGTAGGTGATCCCGGCAACGACCGCGGTCGAGGTCGCCAGCAGCCGGCCCCCGGAGCCCAGGACGTGCAGGGACTGGAGCGTGTTCACGACGAAGCCGTGGTCGGAGAGGATCGTCTCCCACGCGAGCGTCCGGATCAGGTAAGTGACGAAGAACGGCGCCACGATGAACAGCAGCAGCAGGTTCTTCCACCGGCCGCCGCGGAACGCGATCCAGTAGGCGACCGGGTAGCTGAACACGAGCGCGAGCAGCGTCGCGATCCCCGCGTACTCCAGGGAGCGGACGAACTGCGCCCGGTAGTCGTGCAGCGCCGTCCAGTAGTTCCCCCACGCCCAGGTGAACGCGAACCCGACGTCGAAGTTGCCGGACTCCAGCGACTGGTACGCCAGGAAGCCGAGGGGCACGACGAAGAACGCCGCCAGGAACAGCGTCCCCGGAGCGAGCAGCAGGTACGGGGTCAGCCCGCGGTGACGGTGGAACAGGTTCACGCCGAAGCTCCGATCAGCCGGAGATCAGGTTCTGCCACTGGGTCAGGTACTTCTGATTGTTCAGGGCGGCGTTGTCGAAGATGTGGACCTTCGCGAGCGTGTCCGCGGTCGGGAAGATCAGCGGGTTTTTGGCGACGGACGGGTTGTCCTTCAGCGCCCACTCCTTCGCCCCAATCACGGGCGGGATGTAGTAGATGCCGGTGATGTTCTGCTTCGGGTCGCCGGCCTCCATCAGTCCCTGCACCTTCGGGTCGTACACGTAGTTCATGTAGACCGACGCGGTGTAGACGTTGCCGCCCTTCGGGATCAGCATGTTGTCCGTCCAGAGGGCGCCGCCGTCCTTCGGCACGTTCCAGTGGATGTGCTTGTTGCCGATCTGCGCGATGTCGCCCGACCACGACATCGCCGCCGCGAGATCGCCCTTCGCGAGCGGCGGCGCGTAGTCGTTGCCCGTGAATTGGCGGATCTGCTTGCTGTCGACAGCCTTCTTGATCCGGTTGAAGGCGGCGTTCCACGACTTGTCGGTCACCTTCGCGGGGTCGTCGCCATTGGCGAGCATCACGATCGTCATGGCGTCGCCCATCGAGTTGAGGACCGTGATCTTGCCTTTGAGCTTGGTATTCTCGAGCAGGTCGGTGACGCTCAGCACGGGACCGGTGAGCGTGTCGTTGTAGGCGATGCCCGTCATGCCCGACTGCCACGGCAGCGTGTAGTCGCGGTTGGAGTCGAAGTTCGGGTGCCGCTGCACGGCGACGAGATTCTTCATGTTCGGGATCGCTGACTTGTCGAGCTTCTCGGCCCACCCCTTCTTCAGCATCAAGGCGAGGTAGCGGTCGTTGTCGGTCAGGACGACGATGTCGCGGTGGATCGACTGGCCGCGCGACAGCGGGCCTTGGATCTTCCCGAAGAACGACGCGTTGTCGTTGATGTCCTCGACGTAGCTGACGTCGACGCCGGTCTTCTTCTTGAACGCGTCGAGCGACGGGTGCGCCTTCGTCTTGTTGTTGACGTCGATGTACAGCGTCCAGTTCGAGAAGTGAAGTGTTTTTGCGAGCTGGTGGCTCGTGGTGGAGCCTGCGCCCGCCTTGGACGTGCCGCCGCATGCCGCGAGCAGGCCGGGGAGTGTCAGTACGGCGCCGCCTGCAGCACCGCGCTGAAGCAACTCGCGACGGGTCAACTGATTGGTCATTCCGCTTCCTCCATTGGGTCGACGACGAATGTGGCTTCGGGATCCCAGCTGAGCGTGATGTGGTCCCCCGGGTTGTACGGGACCGTGCCCGGACGGTCGTTGAGCACGACAACCGTGACGTTGCCGTTGCGGGTCTCGACGATGTACTGCGTCGAGACGCCGATGTACGCCCGCTCCCTGACGACACCGAGCAGGGCGTTCGGGTCCTGGTCGTCGGGGCGGATCTTCTCGGGGCGGATGCCGACTGCGACGTCGCCTGTCCGGCCGGCCAGCGAGCCCGCCCGAACACGGATCGTGGTCCCGTCGGCGAGCTTGACGGCATCGGGTCCGGCGACTGCGCCCCGAAGCAGGTTCGAAATCCCCAGGAAGCCGGCGACGAAGGCGGTTTGAGGCCGCTCGTAAAGCTCGTCCGGGGCCCCGAGCTGCTCGATTTGCCCAGCGCTCATCACGGCGATCCGGTCGGCCATCGTCATGGCCTCTTCCTGGTCGTGGGTCACATGGATGAAGGTGATGCCGAGGTCGTGCTGGAGGCCCTTGATGAACAGCTGCATCTCCTTGCGCAGCTTCAGGTCGAGCGCCCCGAGCGGCTCGTCGAGCAGCAGCACGCGCGGGCTGTTGACGAGTGCGCGCGCGAGCGCAACCCGCTGCTGCTGGCCTCCCGAGAGCTGACGGGGCTTGCGCTTGCCGTACCCGCTCAGCTGGACGAGGTCGAGCATCTCCTCGACCTTGCCTTTGAGGCTCCCTCCGCGTGTGCCCTTTCTCCGCAGGCCGAAGGCGACGTTTTCGAAGATCGAGAGGTGCGGGAAGAGGGCATAACTCTGGAAGACCGTGTTGACGTCCCGCTTGTACGGGGGCGTCCCGCTGACCTCGAGGTCGCCGAGATAGATCGTGCCCGCCGTCGGCTCCTCGAAGCCGCCGATCATCCGCAGCGTTGTCGTCTTGCCGCAGCCCGACGGGCCGAGCAGCGCGAAGAAGCTACCGCGCGGGATCTCCAGGGAGAGGTCGTCGACGGCGACGACGTCGTCGAAGCGTTTCGTCACACGCTCGAGACGGACGTCGGGTGTGGGGGACGGTTCGGCCGCTTGCTGGGGCGAGTCCCGAAGATGCTGCTCGACCGCCATCAGTGAAAGCTCGACTCGACGGGGCGGCCGTTCTCCACCCGCGCGCCCCAGTCGTAGAGCTGTTTCCAGAGCGCGAGGTAAAGGAAGCTCTCGGTCGATGCGACGCCCGCGAGCGAACGGATCCTGTTTGTCAGCTCGAGCAGCTGACGCCGATCCGCGCACACGAGCTCAACGAGGATGTCGTACTGGCCCGCCGTGACCACCACATAGCCCGCCTCATCCCACTTGGCGATCTCGTCGGCGACGGGCTCCGGCGCACCGGTGGTGCGGATGCCGACCATCGCCTGCGCGTCGAAGCCGAGCTCGAGCGGGTTCGTAACGCCGGTGACCTGCAGGATGTTCTCGCTGCAGAGGCGCGCATAGCGAGCGCGGACGGTGGCCTCGGAAACCCCGACCTGGGCTGCGATCCGGCGAAAGGGCTCGCGCCCGTTCTTCTGGAGGGCTTCGATGATGCTCTGGTCGAC
>JALYLK010000148.1 GCA_030774275.1 Actinomycetota bacterium | reverse complement strand
GTCTTCAGCCGGTCAGCCCTTACAAGCAGGAGGTCGCTGGTTCGAGCCCGGCACCGCCCATGACTGCTGATTTCTCCGTTAGGCGACTCAGGAAAGCACGAGCGTGAGGGTCAGGCCGAGGCCGAGGCCGAGCGCGGCCGCCACCCCGCCGTACAAAAGGGTTTCACGCCGGTCCTCGACGATGATTGCGACAGATCGTCGCATCGCCCGAGCTGGCGTGAGCGCAACTGCAACGATCATCAAAGAGAGTCCGAGCGCGATCCCCAAGACGAGTGACAGCACCATCGAAGCCACTCGACACTAGCACTGTCGACAGAACCGCCCGGGTACGCGGCAAACCCCTACTCGTTGACGAGTGAGCTCCGCTGGGCGAACAAGTAGAAGACCAGGTAGCTCCCCAGCAGAAACGAAGTGAACACGATTGTGACCGCGATCGGGCGCGGATGACTCAGCGGATGAAGTAGCCCGTCGGCGATCTCGCTGAATAAGGAGCCGGGCCGAACGAAGACGTCCCAGGAGTTCCAGCGTTGGACGCGCCCGAGATAGATCCCGAAGGAGCTCAACCCGAGCGCGCCGACCACGAGCGCCCACGCGTTGAAGCCGCCGACCAAGCGCCGTGCGACGGCGTGCATGAGAAACAGCGAGGTGAGCCCGAGGAGAAGCCCCGTCCCCGCCGCCGAGGCGAGGAGCACGACGTTGTAGAGGGCGGAAGCGCCGCTGAATCCGTCGATGTACTTCAGGTCGGTGACGACGTAAGGAGCATTGGGCAGGAACAACAGCCAGAGCACCGCCGCAACCCCGAGGGCTGTAGGGGAGGAGGCGTCCGGCGTGCCTCGGTCGTAGATGATCAGCGCCAGCACGAACGGAATCCAGGCGAGGAACAGGTTCCAGGCCATCGCGAGGTTCTCCGAGTTGCCGGCGTAGATGGTCTGAAACGCGATCATCGCAAGCATGAACATCGAGAGGACGCCCAGCGAGGCCACGAAGACGATCCTGCGATCGCTGAACGAACGGCGAAGGCGGGCGACCATGATGTGAGCTTAGCCCAGGACTGATCCGGCACTTCGACTAGTGCCCGACGGCGGTCTAGGCAAGGACAACTTCTCTGCCGAGATCAGGCGAATCGGCGAATCGTCCGGAAGGTCGAGACGGCCTAGTTCCTTAGGCGGCACCACGCGTAAAGAACGTGATCACCCAGAAAAGCGCCGCCACGACGGCGACGATGAACAGCCACTTGATAACGAATCCGAGCCCGATGAACAGGGCGACGATCAGCGCGAGCAGAATCAGCAATGCCACAATTTCCACCTCCCGGATGCGGTTTCCGTACAGCTGCGACGTCCTCTCCCCTCTCGCCGAGGCTGCGTGGCCTACGCCGTATCGGCCTGCCGCCGCAATCAGCAGGCCGGAACACTTCTGACCTGGCGCCTCGAGGAATAAACGCAACCAGAAGCCGGTGACCGACCGGACTAGGTTTCACACGGCCGCGGACGATGCGTATCGTCGGGGCCGATGAGCTTCGGCGCGCACCAGGACCTTGTGCTGCTGGCGCTGCTGGTCGCTATCGCCGCGCTGCTCGTGCTTGCGCCGTACCTGCGCACTCCTTATCCGATCCTGTTGGTGCTCGGGGGGCTCGCGCTCGGGTTCGTCCCTGGAATTCCGACGATCTCGCTGCCGCCGGATGTTGTGCTGGTGGGGATCCTGCCGCCGCTTCTCTACTCGGCCGCTTTCTACACGTCGCTCCGCGACCTGCGGCAGAACGTCATCCCAATCTCGGCACTCGCGATCGGCCTCGTCGCTGCGACGACGGTCGGCGTTGCGATGGTCGCGCACGCATTCATCCCTGGTGTCGGTTGGGGCCCGGCCTTCGTGCTCGGTGCGATCGTGTCGCCGACCGATCCCCTGGCCTCGACATCGATCGCCCAGCGGCTCGGGGTGCCGCGACGGATCGTGGCGATCGTCGAGGGCGAGAGCCTGGTCAACGACGGGACCGCGCTCGTCCTCTACCGCGTAGCGGTCGTGGCCGTCCTTTCCGGCAGCTTCTCGATCTGGGAGGCCGGTTGGCGGTTTGTCTGGACTGCGGCCGGAGGAATCGCGGTCGGGCTGGTGGTCGGCTTTCTGATCGCTGCCGTCCGCCGGCGGATCGACAACCCGCCGGTCGAGGTGACGATTGCCCTGCTCTCCGGATACTTCGCCTACCTGCCCGCGGCCGCGCTCGGCGTCTCCGGCGTGCTCTCCGTGGTGACCGTGGGCGTCTACATGGGCTGGCGCACGCCCGAGCTGACCAGCGTGCAAACACGGCTCGACGGCGCCGCGATGTGGCAGATCCTCACCTTCGTCGTCAACGCCCTCCTGTTCGGCCTCGTCGGGCTGCAGCTGCACCACATCCTCGACACTCTCTCGAGCCGCTCTGCCGGCGAGCTTCTGGGGGACGCCGCCCTGGTCGGCTTGGCGGTGATCGTGATCCGGATCGTCTGGATCTTTCCGTTGTCGTACGTACCTTGGTTCCTCTGGGGGTTGTCGGAGAGGCGTGATCCGGCGCCGCCCTGGCAGCGTCCCGCAGTGGTCTCGTGGATGGGGCTGCGGGGCGCAGTCACGCTCGCCGCAGCGCTTGCGCTGCCGCTGACGACGGACGCAGGCGACCCATTTCCCGACCGTGCGTTGATCATCTACCTCGCGTTCGCGGTAATCGTTGCGACACTGGTCTTCCAAGGGTTGACCTTGCCGTTCGTCATCCGCGCACTCGGCGTGGAGACCGACCACCTCGCCGAGAAGGAGGAATCCAAGGCCCGCATCCACGCCGCCGATGCGGCGCTCGCGCGGCTCGAGGAGCTCGCCGACGAAGACTGGGTCCGACCCGACACGGCCGACCGGCTGCGCCGCCAGATGGCCTTCCGGCGCAACCGTTTCGCGGCTCGCTTCTCCGAAGATGACGACGGTGCGATCGAGGAGCAGTCGCAGGCCTATCAGCGCCTCCTCCGCGAGCTGCTCGACGCAGAGCGTGCGGCCGTGGTCGCGCTCCGACTGGAAGGCCGGATCAATGACGACGTCATGATCCGGGTCACGCGCGACCTCGACCTCGAGGACGCGCGGCTGGACCCGCAGTAGGCCGCAGCGTTGCTTTCTTCTATGCTCGCGCTTCCGATGAGCACGCTGTCCGATCTGATGACGAGCGACGTCCTGACCGTGGCCCCCGAGGACACGATCGGCGAGGCCGCGCAGAAGATGGTCGACCGCGAGGTCAGCTCTGCGGCAGTCTCGGATTACGGACGGCTGATCGGAATCCTGACGGAGCGCGATCTCACCCGCGCGGTCGCCGGGCGTACCCACTCGAGCGAGGCGCGCGTGCGGGAGTGGATGACGCCCGACCCCGTCACTCTGGCGCCCTCGGCGTCGCCGAAGGAGGCGGCCGAGATCATGTTCGATCGCGGTTTTCGCCACATTCCGGTGGTCGAGGGCGACCGAGCAATCGGAATCGTCTCGATCCGTGACGTCGCGCGCTGGTCGACCGAAGAGGACTAGCCGAGCAGCGCGAGCTGCCGGTGGTCCTCCAACCCTGAGACGGCGACTCCGACGAGCCTGAGCGCGCCGGCCCGATCGGCCAGTGCGCGATCGAGGAGGCCGCACGCCAGCTCTGCGAGGCGGCGGGCGTCGTCGGTCGCCACCGGCAGCGTTGTGGATCGGCTGCGGATCGAGAAGTCGGGGTAGCGCACCTTCGTTGTCACCGTCCGCGCGGTCTGGCCCCCCTGCTCCAGCAGCTCGGCGACCCGCTCTGCCATCCGCTGTACCTCCGCCTTGAGCTGCTCGACGTCGGCGATGTCCCGGTCGAAGGTCTCCTCGGTCGAAATCGAGACCGTCTCCGAGGTCGTCTCGAGCGGCCGCGGATCGATTCCGCGCGCTCGGGCGCGCAGCAGCGGTCCGACTTTGCCGGGGAGCATTCGCTTCAACTCCTCATCCGGCAGCGCGGCCAGCGCGCCGATCGTCTCGACCCCACCGCGGCGCAGGCGTTCCTCGGCGCGCGGCCCGATGCCGGGCAGGCGACGCACCGCAAACGGGGCCAGGAACTCCGGCTCGCGGCCGGCCGGTACCACCGTTAAGCCTCCTGGCTTGCGGCGGTCGCTGGCAATCTTGGCGACCACCTTGGAAGTCGCGACCCCGAGCGAGCAGGAGAGGCTGGTCACGCCCCGCACGGCCGCC
>JALYLK010000147.1 GCA_030774275.1 Actinomycetota bacterium | reverse complement strand
GGATTCGCGTTCGGCCGCCTGAACCCGTCGGCGTGCTTCGCGGACCGAGCCTTTCCTCGGCTTCGCGCCCCCGGCCGATCTCTTCGGCGGAGCCATTCCCGCAAGCGCCTCGAAACCGGGCGGCTCGAGCTCGTCAGTCAGGCGGCCGGCACGAAGCAAAAAGCGAGAGCCTTCGTCGAGCGCGGCCGCATCCAACGTCTTGGCGATCCGCTCGACGATCGCGTCGCTGACCGATCGCCCCTCATCGGCGAGGATGTCACGCCCGAGATTGGCAAGGGCCCGAACCGCCCGCCTCTGTTCAGCGAGCCGCTCCTGCAAGTCGGCCGCGCCCTTGCCGCCGAGGGCACGCTGCTGGGCCTTGCGCAACTCCTCGGCCGAGCGCAGAAGCGCGCGTAACTCCCCAGGCTCCCGGCGGGCGAGTTGGTTCGCCGTCCAGACGGGCACGCTCGGCTTCGCGAGCTTCTTCACATCGTCGGCTGAGTCGCTTCGGCCGGCCTTGGTCAGACGCCGGGCGAGGTCGTTGCGGGCCTTCGTGAACTCCTCGAGCGGGAGAGCGTAGAGGCGGTCGAGCTCCTCCTCGACGTCCGGGACGACGCTCAGGTGCTTCTGCTCAGCCAGCCTCGCTCAGCGCCTCGACGAGCTCGTGCTTCGACATCTTCGAGCGGCCCGGGATCTTCGCCTTGCGGGCGCGCTCATCGAGCTCGGCTTTCGACAATTCCGACAGATCCCCACGCGAACCGTTTCCCGAGGCGCGCTTCGGGTAGGTACGGCCGTAGCCGCCGGCCGCCTCGATGCTCGCTCGCAGGGCCTCGAGCAGATCGGGTGGCGCCGCTTCTTTGCCCTCGGGAACACGATGGACCTCCTTGCCGGCTCGCTTGGCGCGAATGATCTCGCAAAGCGCATCCCGGTACGTGTCCTTGTACTTCTTCGGCTCGAAGTCGGCGGCGAAGTTCTCGATCAGCTGCTCTGCCATGGCCAGTTCTTCTTTCGAGACGGCTGCCTTCCGCGGCTTGATCTCGTCGAGCGGCCGGATCTCGTCGGCGAAGTACATCTGCTCGAGGATGATCACGCCGTCGCGGACGCGAAGCGCACCGAGGTTCTGGCGGTCGCGCATGACGAATTTCGCAATCCCGGCGAGCCCGGAGTGCTCCAACGCCCGGAGCAGCAAGCTGTACACCTTTTCGCCTCCGCCCCCAGGACCGAGGTAGTAAGTACGGGCGAAGTAGATGGGGTCAATCTCGTCATACGGGACGAAATCGGTGATCTCAATCGTCTTGTAGCCCTCGACGCGCGCTGCCTCGAAGTCCTTGTCTTCCATGAAGACGAATTCGCCTGGTTCGAACTCGAACGCTTTGACGACCTCGTCGTCCGGCACCGGCTTGTCCTCGAGCTTGCAGACCTTCTAGTATCCGATCGGACTCTGATCGGGCTCGTGGACGAGCCGGAAATGGAGTTTGTGCTCCGCGATCGCGCTGTACATCCGCACAGGCACGTTGACCAGCCCGAAGCTGATCGCCCCGCTCCAGATCGCCCGCGCCATCGTCTGCTTCTGCCCAGCTGGGTGGCAGGAAAACGCTCCGGCTGGGACCCGCGCCGGCTGCTGCAAGCGGTCGCGAGCGAGCCAAACGCCGCACTGGGTTTAACGCACGCTCCTGCGACGGAGAACCGTTCTTGGAAAACGACGCCCGAAGGAGGTGACTGGTTTGAGCATTCTGTGGATCATCCTGATCATCGTTCTCGTGCTCGCGCTGCTCGGCTTCTTCTCGCGCGGCAGGTGGTAGGCCTAAAGCCTTCTCTGAGGTAGGCCGCCCGGCCCTTGTCGGGCGGCCTCAGGCCAGGCAAGGTGGGTCGGTGGAGTGGCGAAAGAACCCCGCCTCGACGAAACTCGAATCGCCCTCCGCGCCGTCGAATCAGTTCTCTCGAAAGAACTCTCAACGTAACGCCGCCGCGCCCGACCTGCGCGGGCGCGGCTCGCAAGCCTTTGCAGATACGCAGAACCGACGGAAGTCGTCATGGCCGCGAAGCGGCCGGACTTCCGTCGGTGATGGCCCCGGCAAGAATCGAACTTGCGCCCGCGGATTCGAAGTCCGCCGCTCTATCCACTGAGCTACGGGGCCTCGTCGGCCAGTATGCCCGCCTCGGAACGGTCTTGAAAACCGCAAGGCCCGCCCGAAGGGGCGGCCTCTCGCGGCCCTTTCGGCTTCACACTGGGTTGGGCGGCTCGTCGCCTCGCTCGACCGCGAGCAGGTTGTCGACCAGGACCCGCGTCATCGCCTCTCGGGACTCCTCTGTCGCGCTGCCGACGTGTGGCGTCAGGACGACGTTTGGCAGTCCGAGCAGCTCGCGCGGCACATCGGGCTCGTGAGCGAACACGTCCAACCCTGCCTCGATCCGGCCGGAGAGGAGTTCCCGCACGAGCGCGGGCTCGTCGATGATCTGACCGCGCGCCGTGTTGACGAGGCACGCCCCGTCGCGGAGCAGCGCGAGGCGGCCGTCGTCGAGCAATCCGCGCGTCTCCGACGTGAGCGGCACGTGCAAGCTGACGACGTCGGCTTCGGCGAGTAGCTCGTCGAGGTCCCGCCAGCCTTCTTCGCCTCGTGTCCTGGAGTGGTGGAGCACGCGCATCTCGAAGGCCTCGGCTCGCTGCGCGACGGCGCGGCCGATCCTGCCGAGGCCGATGATGCCCAGCGTCGAGCCGCTGACCTCCCGGCCGAGAAAGTCCGGGTCTGCCCAGCCGCCGCTCCAGCTGCCGTCCCGCACGGCGCGGTCGCCGGCCACGATCCGCCGTCTGACCGCAAGCAGCAGCGCGAACGTGAGATCGGCGGTGGCGGCCGTCAGCACACCGGGCGTATTCGTGACCACGACGCCCCGGGCGGCGCAAGCGTCGACATCGATCGAGTCGTAGCCGGCGCCGTAGTTCGCGACGATTCTCAGGCTCGGGAACAGATCGAGCGTCTCGTCATCGATCCGTTCGCCGACGATGGCGAGCGCCTCGACGTCGTCCCGCCTCCCGCCAGCGCCCTCCGGAAGCTGCTCGGGGAGGTAGTCGACGTCGGCGAGCTCGTCCCAGGCTGAGCCCGGAAACCGGCGCGAGGCGAGGATCTTCAAAGCGGGGCTATTCTGTCCGCGCTACGCGGTGGCGGTAGCTCAGTTGGTAGAGCCCCGGGTTGTGGTCCCGGTGGTCGGGGGTTCGAGTCCCCTCCGCCACCTCACTGCCGGAAGTCCGGCTGCTTCGCAGCCATGACGACTTCCGGCAGTTTCGCTGTCGTTGCAATCGGATGCCAGCCGCGCCCGCGCAGGTCGGGCGCGGCTACCCACCGCACCGATTCGATGACCTCGTCGGCCGTGCCGCCGTGACAACTTCGGCAGTTCACCATTCGTTGCAATCATTTTTAGAGCTAAGGCCCGCGCAGGTCGGGCGGGCTACCTACCGCACTGAGTCGATTAGCTGGTCGGCCGGCTTCCAGATGGCCGCCTTCGCACCGGGGCTGGTCTTCATGACGGAGAAGTGGTCGGCGACGAACGAGCCCTTCGACTTGACGCCTATCAGTTGAACTTGGGAGGCAGGAAAACCGGCCAGCTCGAGGCGCGCGAGGATTACGCGTGCCCCCGACCCGTCGACGCTTGTGTCTTTGTCGCCGAGCATGATTGCGATCTTCAGCTTCGAGTCCAGCTTCTTGAGTGGGCCCAGCCGCTCGAACTGGGAGTGGACGCCGGGGAAGATTGCGAGCACGGCGCGGGGCTCGTGGCCGCGCGCGGCCTGGATTGCGGCATAGTCGACAGCGATTCGTCCGCCACGCGAGTAGCCGATCACCACGACCGGCAGGCTCGGCTTCCCGAGCCGCGACAGCGCCTCGCTGACAGCCGAGTCGATGTTCGGGTACGGGTTTGCTGCGCCGCCGACTTCGTAGCGCGGGTAGACGACGTCGTTGCCCTCGGCCGCGAGGTGCTTCAGCCACGGGACGTGATTTTTCGGCGTCTCCTCGGTCGGTCCGCCGTAGCCGTGCAGGAAGATGACCAGAGAACGGGGCTTGCCTTTCGAAGGGTAGAACCAGACTTCTTTGGGGCCGCTACCGATCGGCCCTTGCTGCTCGACCGCCTTCAGCTGCTGGCCCCCGGAGCCGCCGCAACCGGCGGCGGCGGCGACGGCTGTAAGCAAGAGAACGCGTCGCACACCGGATTAGACGAACTGCGGCGTGTCTAGATTGCGCCGGCGCTCGTGGTTAGTTAGTTGGGCCAGCCACGGAAAACGTCCTGACCCCGGCGCTACGCTTTGTCACCCGAGCGCCTGTAGCTCAGCGGAAGAGCAACGGCCTTCTAAGCCGTGGGTCGGAGGTTCGAATCCTCCCAGGCGCATTCC
>JALYLK010000146.1 GCA_030774275.1 Actinomycetota bacterium | reverse complement strand
GGGATCGGCCGCCGTGCGCCTTGACGATCGTGTCGACGATGGCGAGCCCGAGCCCGACGCCTCCGGCCGTGCGCGTCCTGGCCGGGTCTGCGCGCGCAAAACGTTCGAAGATGCGATCGAGTGCCTCGTCGGGCACGCCGATTCCTTCGTCGTCGATCTCGATCACGACCTTGGTTCCGGTCGAACGGCTGGAAAGCTCGATGCTGTCTCCCGGCCCTGTGTACTTGACCGCGTTCTCGAGGAGTGCGTCGAGCGCGATCCGGAGCTGTTCCGGATCGGCGCGAAGCGTCCCGGGTGCAAGCTCTCCGAGCAGCCAGTTGCGCGGGGCGATCTCCGACCAGCGCATGAACACGTCTTCCAGGAAGTGGTCGAGCTCGATCTGCTCGAGCTCGAGGAAGTCGGGCTGGTCGGCGCGTGCAAGCAGAAGCAGCTGCTCGAGGATCCGCTCCATGCGGTCGAGCTCGTCGAGCGCGACATCGATCCCCTGCGAGTGATGTCCGTTCGTGCGCCCGAGCACTTCGAGATGGCCGCGCGCGATCGTCACCGGTGTCCGCAGCTCGTGAGAGGCGTCGTGGAGGAACTGCTCCTCTCGCTCGAGAGTCGACTCGAGCTGTTCGCTGTGTTTCTCGGCAATTCCGAGCGCCTCCTGGCGGCGGCGGGCGTGCCAGACCATCGCCATAAACATCGCCGACATCAAGGGCACCTCCGTCAGCTCGCTCCACTCCTGGGTGCCATGTGAGACGTCGAACGTAATCAACGCCCCCGTCGAGACGATCACGAATCCGAGTGTCACCGCCGTCGCTCCCGGCCTCCAGACCCGGAACCCGTAGACCAGCGTCAGGCTGACCCAGATGAAGTGGAATGGGACGGTCTCCCACCGTTCCCAGCGCACCATCGCGAGCAGATTCGCGACCGCGAAGGCGAACCAGGCGAGCTCTACGCCCCTACGCCGCAGTAAGCCTGTATCCGGCATGGCGAACCGTTTCGATCGGCGAGCCGGGCCCGAGCTTCTTGCGCAGCCTGCGGATGCAGACGTCGACGACGTTCGAGCGCGGATCGAAGTGGTAACCCCATACCTCGGAGAGCAGCCGCTCGCGGCTGACGACCTCGCCCGCGCACTCGAGCAGGCGATGGAGAAGCTTGAACTCGCGGTCGGAGAGATCGACGACCCGTTCGCCGAGCTTGACCTGGCGCCGCGCGAGGTCGAGTGCGATCGCGCCCGCCTGGAGGACGTGGCCGTTCGTCCGGTCGTCCGGACGGCGGAGGTGAACGCGGACCCGCGCAATAAGCTCGTCGAACGAGAATGGCTTCGTCACGTAGTCGCTCGCTCCGAGCCCGAATCCGTTCAGCTTCGTCGTCATGTCGGCTCGGGCGGAGACGATCAAGACGGGCAGGTCGGGTTGTGCTGCGTGGAGCGCGCGGAGCAGACTCAACCCGTCGAGCCGCGGCAAGAGCAGATCGAGGATGACGAGGTCATAGCGCTCCGCTTTGGACAAGCGCAGACCCTCCTGGCCGTCTCGCGCGCCGAGGACTGTGAAGCCTTCGGCCTCGAGCCCACGCGAAACGAAATCCAGGATCCTCGGCTCATCTTCGACGACGAGAATCCGCACCTGCTACCTGCCGGCGCGACCTTAACGCACTTTTCGCCCACCTGGCGATGACTTGCGAATGACAATCTCGTCATCCGCCTGGCGTTGAAAGCGGATGAGCTCGTAATTTCCGGGCCGCATGGGGGAGACCTCCGGGCGCGATCGCATGCTCGATCCCACGGCCCCAACTGGGGAGGCGCCGGCGCCTCTGACAGGCCGGGCGAGGGCGATGGGCGCGTCGCCGTTCCCGGATACGGCGGCCAAGCACTGGATTCTCTCCTCGATCATCTGGTTGACCGTCGTCGATCTATTCGGGCTCGTCCTCGCAACGGAGTTCGTGAGCCCGGAGGCGTTCAGCCACTACTCCTGGCTCTCGTTCAGCCGCATCCGGCCCTCGCACGTCAACGGGGTGATCCTCGCCTGGCTGACGATGATGTACTTCGGCGCGCTCTTCTACATGCTTCCGCGCCTGGTCGGCACGCGAGGGATGTGGAGCGAGCGGCTCGGCGTCATCTGCGCCTGGGCGTGGAACGTCATGTACCTCCTGGGGATCATCGCCCTGCTCACAGGCCACAGCCAGGGGCGCGAGTACGGGGAGTTCATCTGGCCGATCGACATCGCGCTCCTCGTGATCTGGTCGGCCAACATCGTCAACATTCTCGCGACCGTCGCGATCCGGACGATCAGGCCGATCTATGTCTCCGTCTGGTTCTTCATCGCGAGCCCGCTCTGGCTCGCCGTCGACTACGCGATCGGCAACGTCATCTGGCGCCCGGGCCACGTCTGGGGAGCGCCCTCGGGCGCGCTTGGGAACAGCCTTTCGGACGCGATGCTCAACTGGTGGTACGCACACAACCTGTTCGGCCTCTGGCTGACGCCGATGCTCCTCGCGCTGACCTACTACATCGTCCCGCGCGTCACCAACACGCCCCTCTACAGCTACACGCTCTCGCTAATCAGCTTCTGGGGGATGGCGTTCTTCTACACGGGAGTCGGCGACCACCACATCCTGCAGTCGCCAACCCCCGCCTGGCTGAAGACGATCGCCGAGGTGTCCTCGTGGATGCTCCTCGTCCCGGTCTTCGCCTTCACGATCAACATCCTCGGGACGATGAAGGGCAACTGGGACCGGTTCTTCACGAACCTGCCCTTACGATTCACGATGACCGCCTTTTTCTTCTACTTCCTGGTCAACATCCAGGGAGCGTTCGAGGCGATCCAGCCGTTCAACAAGCTGACGCACTTCACGAACTTCGTCGTGGCACACGCCCATCTCGCGCTGCTCGGCGCCTTCACGATCCTCGGCATGGGCGTGATCGATTACATCGTCGCCCAGGTTTATGCCAAGCCGCTCTACAGCCGGAGCCTGAGCGAATGGCAGTACTGGCTCGTCACCGTCGGCTTCACCGGCTTCTTCAGCGTGCTGACCCTGGCCGGCTTCCAGCAGGGCTTCAGCTGGCAGGAGGGGATTCCCGAGGTGAACGTGCTGCCGCAGCTCCACGCCTACTACATCGCGCGCGGGATCTTCGGGGCGATGATCGTGCTCTCGGGGATCGTCCAGATCGTCAACATCGGGATGACGATCTTCACGAACACGGCGGAGCGCCACCGCCTCGAGACGCTGAGGGTCGCTGAGGCGATCGCGCCGCCTCCGGTGGCCGGCTGATGAGCGAGCGCGAGCGCCAAGAGCAAGCGTCCGGGACGCCGGAAGTGCCCCGCGGCTGGGTGCGGCACCCCAAGGAACGGATGCTGATCACGCCGCTTATGGCGGGCGTCGGCGGGTTGCTTGCCTTCTTCACCGTGGTCGCGATCGTCGTTTGGCTGCCGATCCACACGTTCGACCCTCCTCCCTCCAGCGATTGGGCGCCGCTGTCCTCTAACGCCGTCGCCGGTCGCAACCTCTTCGCGCAGAACGGCTGCTACGTCTGTCACTCGGGCTACTCGCGCCCCCAGGACGTCCGGGAGGGGCTCTACTTCCTCTACCCGAAGATCTCGGCCCCGGGCGACTTCTGGGGCTCGGACCAGTCGCCCAACCTCCTCGGGACCGAGCGCACCGGCCCGGACCTCTCGCAGGAGTCGGGCTGGCATCCGGACGACTGGCAGTCCGCGCATTTCTACGACCCGCGGTACATGGACCCGAGGTCGCTGATGCCGGACATGAAGTCGCTCTTCTCGAACAAGCAGGTCGACCAGCTGATCACTTTCGTGGAGCAACGAAGCGGCAAGTCGGGGCTGCTGCGCTACGCAGGCCAGCTGTACGCCAAGCACGTTGTGCTCGCGAACCAGGGCTTCCCGCCGCCGTACACGGGCTTCGAGGGCGCGCACAAGCCGCCGCTCGAGTCGAACGACAAGATCCTCGCACCGCCGAAAAACCAGCTCGAGGAGGCGCCGAACCTCTCCCAGATCGACCGCAGCTACTGGCTCGCGGGCGACCCGCTTCCCGTGACCGAGGGAAACCTGCTTCGCGGCAAGGAGGTCTTCCTCGACCGCTGCGTCGGCTGCCACGGGCTGAAGGGCAACGGCAGTGGCCCCGGCGCGTCCTTCCTCTCGCCGACGCCGGCAGACTTCACGAGCGCAGATGATGCCTGCTGCGGTGGCGACACCGGCCCGGGCGATTTCTACTACCGAATCCTGCGCGGCTGGCCTGGAACGGCGATGGAGAACTTCGGCGACCGGCTCTCCGTCAACGACATCTGGCGCGTCGTCCTGTTCCTGAAGACGATCCCGAACGGGACCCTGACCCCGTACCGCAATCCCGAGCCGAAGGACTACATCGTCTGGCAGCCGTCGAAGGAGCTGATTGCGTGGACGAAGAGCCACCAGACCCTCGTCGGCAACGTCGACTTCGAGAAGAAGGCGAGCAAGGACCCGTACATCCAGGAGGCCATGCGGGTCTTCCCGGGGCTCGCGCCGTCAGACCATTTGACGCTCAACGACAAGGCCCACACGCCGCTGTCCTTGCAGGACGCGGCGAACGGAATCAAGGCGCTCTATGAGGACATGCTCAACCGGGCCTGGGCCGACGCCAAGAGCCGAGGCGAGAAACTGCCCTCCGAGTCGCAGAAAGCGATCCCACCGACCGTGCCGGGTCAGCAATGAGTGCCGCGAAAAATGCTGCACATCTTCCGCGAGCCTGGTTTGGTCGACTCGCTTCGCTCGCGACGGTGAAAAGAGCGTTCGTCAGCTTCACGTTGATGGCATTCGTCGCACTCGCTCTGCCGGCGGTCGCGCTCGCCCACGACCAGCCCGAAACGAAGCAGTCGCGCTGGATCATGGCCGACTGGATGATGGACACGTTCTTCATCTTCTCGGGGCTCGCCGTGGTCGCGTTCCTGGCCGCCTGGAAGGCCGGCCACTTCCAGGAGCTCGACAAGATGGGCGGGCTCCCTTTGCTCATACACGAAGAGGACTACTACACGCCGGAGTGGGCGTACGACGAGGAGGAGTGGGCCGATGGGGATGCCTAGAGGCGACTCGCCGGCGAAGGCGCACCAGTACTACGAGTACCTGCAGTCGCACCAGCAGACGATGCAGGTCCCTGCGACGTGGCACGTTCACTGGCTCGATCTCGCCTGGCTCTGGGGCTTCCTGGTCGCGCTGGCTCTGATCATCCTCTGGTGGCTCGGGCAGTACCGCTCGACCAGGCAGCGCGGGATCTACCCGAGCGATCAGTTCGGCGGCTACACGAGTGAGGCCGCGGGGCCGGCAACGAGGTTCTTCGTGTTCTTCTCAGTAATCGTCACCGGGTGGGCGGTCGTGCTGATCGCCGGCCATCTGATCTGGGGCCAGAAATTCTGATGGCGGCGACCGAGACTCCGGTTCCGTCGGTCCTGCCGTACGTCTCGTGGTCGTCGCTGACGATTGCTGCGATTCCGGCGGACGCATGGCCGCAGGTCTTCGGTTCCATGCAAGCGCTCAAGGGCCACGTGCAGGAATACCCGGGCTGCCAAAAGCTTGAGGCCTTCGTGCACGCCGAGGCCGAAGGCGCGGTGCGGATTCATTGCTACACGACGTGGGACACACCGGAGCAGCTCGAGGCTTTTCTCGAGCGTGGTTACACCTTTGAACGGATGCTCCACGACGCCGCCGGGATCACGGCTCAACCGACGCTCGTGATGGAGAAGATTTTCTGATGGCCGCGCAAGAGCCCGATCGCCCCCCGGCTCCGGCTCGTCCGCTCGTGGGCTACCGCGACGTCGGCGAGGACGTCCGTCATTCTCGGAGCTCGATGATCCGGGCCTGGATGATCCTGGCGGTCCTGATTGCCTTCTACCTCGGCTGGACCCTGGTCGTCTTCTTCCTCGAGCCCGGCCTGCGGTAGTGCTCCTTCCGGTGATGGTCTCGCGTTTCTGGCGAGTGCCCGGGGTCGCCAGGCAAGGACGCAGGGAGCGTCAATATGCAGGCATATTGGCGCGACTGAGGACACCCCCTGGCGGCGCCAGGTGCCGCCAGAAATGCCCTGACTGTTGCTGGAAGGGGCACTATGTCCCGCAGACCTTCATCGCAGCGCGAGCGTAGACCTCGGCCGTCCGTACCAGGCCGGCGATCTCCAGGTTCTCGCCCAGTTCTGCGTCCGGGAGCCCCGACGACGTCCCGTAGTTGAGGGTCGGGATCCCGTAGCGGGTCAGGACCGACGCGTCGGAGAACCAGCGCACGACATCCGACTCGGGGGGCGAGCCGAAGACCTCCGCGTGCGCCTCCCCGACCGCGACGACGACCGGGGACGACTCTTCGATCTCGCTGCCGGGCGCGGAGACGTAGACCTCCGCGTCGACCCTGAGGGAGCGGGCAAAGGCGAGCGCTTTGCGGCGAGCCTCCGCCATCGGCACGCGCGGCGGCACGCGCAGGTCGAGGAAGAGATCGGTCCGGTGCGGCGTCCGCGACGCGCGCCAGCCGAAGCCGCCCTGGATCGCGCCGACGTTGGCGAGCCCGCGCACGCCGTCGTGGCTCATCTCCAGCTCCCAGCTCGGGAGCCACTCGAGCACACGGTCGAGCACCTCGCGCATGCGGACGATCGAGTTCTCGTGGCGCCGGCCCTCGCTGAACGCGGTGTGGACGAACGGACCCGTTGTCGAGAGCCGAACCCAGAGGGTCCCGAAGTGCGCGAGCACGAGCTTGTTCTCGGTCGGCTCGCCGAGGATGCAGAAGTCGGCGGCGCCGCCGTGCGAGACGAGGTGGCGCGAGCCGGCGGCGTAGCCCCGGTACTCAGCGCCCTGCGCGTCGCCCTGCTGGGCCTTCTCGATCTCGCCGGCGACGCAGGCGATCATCAGGTCGCCTTTCAGCCGCACACCGGCTTCCTGCAGCGCGCGGACCGCCTCGACGTAGCAGC